>NZ_JAWOVM010000014.1:0-87647 GCF_033339895.1 Vibrio sp. 1751 | reverse complement strand
CTGAAACTCAGTATATTGTATAAAAGTCGGTCAACTTTAGGAGGTTTGGTTTCTCGTCTGAATTACGCAACAAAGCCAACATGGACACGCATTTGCTTAACCCAAACGTGTAAGTACTACATTACTTTTATAGGAACAAGGAATCTAACAGATGTAAACTCTCTACTTTTCAATCTATACCTAGATCTTTCTTCATATGTTCACTCAACTCGTTAGTGGTTCTTACATTAATCTTATGTTTGCAATGATGGATTCTCAACTCTTCACCAAATAATTTTACTAGTGATTTGGTATACAAAGTATTAATATTATTTATTATTCTATACAATGTATCTTTCTGATAAACAGATCTTTTCGAATTTTGTATTGCAGTCTTCATATTTAAATATCCTCACACGTTTAACTTTATAATTTAAAGATTCAATTTCAACTTTTATTATTACTTTTTTCGATATGGAATGAGTCATTATCAATGATGCACAATCAAGAATTAAGTCACCCGAATCCAAATTAGTAATTTCACGAGAAAATTTTTTTATTTTTAAATCTTTAATTTCTATATTTAATCCGATTGAGTTAATTTCTTCAGGATATCGGTTTAACTTAATATCCAATATGGTTTTATTAAGATAGTAGTCAGCCTTTATGTCATGGCAGCTTTTAAATATCATTGTCCCCCTCCGATGAAGCAAGTTATACTTTCCCACCAGTTAAAAGACAACGTGACTCAGAGTTGCAAAAAGGTAACAATCATGGAATTGATGAACAATGAGTTGATCTGCTTTGCAGCCATTTGTAAACACCTCTCTCTTACAGAGGCATCAAAAGAACTTGGAAAGTCTAAAGCTCAAGTGAGCAGGCAGCTAGCAGCATTAGAAAAACAACTTGGTGTAACACTCGTCCACAGGACAACAAGGAAACTCGTTTTAACTGATCATGGCGAAAGCATTAGAGAGCTTGCTATCAAGATGTTAGAGAGTTTGCACGAGTTAAATTACAGAGCTAGCTCGTTGAGTGAATGCATTGATGGAAAGTTTAAAATCACAATGCCCAACTCTATAGCCTCTTCTATTTTTGGTTCTGTTCTTAAAGACTTACAAGAACGATATCCAAAAGTTGATTTTGAAATATCATCAAGTAACAATGTAGAAAATTTATTAGAAAGCAATGTAGATTTAACGATTAGGCTTAATAATGTTATTGATGACACTCTTATTGCACATAAAATTGGTGATTATAGTGATATTTTGATATCTAGGGTAAGTAATGCCAACCACAAAACACTATTAATCTACAAACATCATTCGAATAAGGAATCAATTAAAAGTCAATATACTGATGTTATCGAAGTTGATAACACCTCTATTTTAATAAACTTTGTTTCTGAGGGAGTTGGGGTTGGTGTCATTCCAAACTATCTTGTTAAAAGTAACTATATAGACAAAAACATCCGAATATCGCAAACTTTTGATATAGAACGTTCCATGTATATTGCCTACCCTTATCAAAACCCTTTGCCAAGAAAGCTAGCTGAGATATCTACTTTTATTCGGTCTGAGTTATCACAAGTATTGAAGAGTGAGTCATTTTAGGGCGGTTGTTCAGATTTAGAATTTTGCGTTGTCTACTCAACTAGGCCTAACGCTAATCTTTGTAACATATTGTTTCAGCGGCATTTATTAACCCCCCCATCTTTATGCTTGCTATCACAATGTGGGATGCTCTTCCGTCTTGTTATCAAGGTTTTGCGTGGAATAAATCACGTGGGGTAAATGATAGATTGACTTACATTAAAATTTTCATCAAAAGCAACTTTATATAAAATTGATTTCATACCAATCTATGTGTATCTTCTACCCATATCCCCACAATAACTAAGGAGAATGCCATGGATAAGCTACTCGCGTCTGCATTAGAAATTAAGCAGCGAACTATGGTGACTGGCTTTTTTGCTAGAAATGGATTCAAAATCGCTATGACCGATTTTGATGATGTCACTTTTGAGCGAGAAGGCGTGCAAGTTAACGTACATTTTGATCTGCAGTCAAACGCGGAGTCTGCATCTGTTTTATCTCATGAGGCATCAATCATTCCTGGCTAAAAACTTTTATTATCACCGATACACCAAGCCGAACATAAACGTTCGGCTTTTTATTGACAAAAAATGATGAGTGCGAACAAGAGTTGTCGATCACTCGTCTAAATAGACGATTAATAAATCAGCTTCAACTTCGTTCACAACCTTTGGTATCGATGAAAAAAAGCGACTCAATAAGTTGTGATGATGACCACAGACAACTAAATCTATCCCCTCTTTTTTGACGATTCCCGATAGTTTTATATGAAGATCGCCGATTACTACCATGGTCTCGTTTACTGGGTATAAGCATTTATCAGCGAGCTCTTGCAGCCTTCTTTCCAATTCTTGCTCTTCCTTCGCTTCCATGACTATGCGATCAACATCTACGTGAACAAATGAGAGTTTGCTGCTTGAGTTATCTGCTTGCATTATTGCTTTTTCGATAACGGATTGGCTAGATTTAGATAAGTCGACAGCAACCAAAACGTGCTTGTAACCCATCATTCCTCCCTTGGTTAGTTTTTGTTCTCATATTAAGTCTAGTCCACATAGAGCGAACACAACATCAAAACTACTGCTACTCATCCAAAGATCAACGATGTTTTCCCAATTTCTTCTCTAATTATCGGACTATTTAACAGGAAGGACGTCAGGAAACGTTACGTTGTAATAGGCGTTACTGCTCTTGATTTCTACTACTCTTGAGGTTTCATATTACCCACTTCAATGTCGCCTAGTTTAGTAAAACTACTTTAGGTTAAGCGTGTTCAATATGTAACGCTCCGCTCAAATCCAGGAGACGTATTTCGGCTAAAAAAGCAGCTCAATAAGATGGACTTCGATTCATCTATTACATATGTCTGCGAGTGCTTACTGTTCTTATATCGCTTATTTAATAAGTCTAGTTTAATTACCGTTATAAGTTACGGTGTATCTTTTTTCTTTTTTCAGCATAATCCTCTATCTGGGAACGAAGTCCTCTCGCACTTTGTAATTAAATTACAAAATTAATCGCAACCAATATGGTCGGCAGATTAAATGCCCGAGGTAAAGAATTGATATTATTGAGTTTAATTTATGAGTTCTTTAAAAAATGCCTAATTACCTGTGCTACGAAAACTAAGGTTAACACGATTGGGTAAAATTTTACTAACTCGCTATTTAGTCTTAAAGGCAATTGAACAAGATTAAAATCATATAGGTTTAGTAAATTGTAGTTACAGCGTAACTAGGGTGGTGTTTGGGAATGTAAAGGAATTGAAAATAGAAAGGCAAAAAAAACAGGGCGTATGCCCTGTCCATGAATTGATTAGTTTTGTTGCTGTTGTTTTTCTGCGTACTCAGAACGAATCCGTTCGGCAACAATTTTGATAGCTTCTGCAGTACTTGTGCCCTTCGCCATCAATTCTTGAATTCTCTCTACAGCTTGTTGTTGCTCTTGGTGAGATAGAGGGGGTAAATCGTCAAACATAAAAAGCTCCTCATTTTGAGGAGCTGACTATAACGATTCAATTAATAGGTAGCAAGGAAATTAATGGATGCACCCATAGCGTTCTCGTTTGTGTACTGAGCTGCGATATCCAATTCGAACAACTTAAGTGGAGACAACCCGATACCAGCAGTAATGGTTCCTTCGTCCTTACTTCGAGCTAAGTTCTTCATATACCCTGCTCGTAATGCCATTTGACGCAAAATATCAAATTCAATACCAGCTCGAATCATTTGCGTATTATCATCAAAGGATGAAAAACGTTTTTCTTCGTTAAGATCGTAGTCAACACTCATCGTAAAGTAATCGGCAACAATCCCTGCCCCAACGGTGTATACAGGACGCATGCTATATTCGTATGATTTTATCGTATCGCTGCCATATTGGAATGATTTTGTTTTAACGTCTCTTCCGATCAAATTTTTCGCTGAAATACCGAGACGATATGGGCCAAAGAACCAAAGTGCGCCTGCGTCTAAGTTAAACATCGTTTCCGCGGTCTCATTTTCACGTAAGTCTTTAGTATCAAAATTCTGAAAACTCGTGGCGTATGAGTATGTGTATATACGCTGAAGTTTAGGAGTAACACCAAAAGAAAGGTGTTGGTTCATGAAATTAGTGTATTTAGCAAGTGAAATACCAGCTTCAGCCACGCCAATAGAAACACCTTGTACATAGCTATCATCTAATGGATTAGTACCTGAGGTATCAACATTTGGTTGTACGAATGATTCAGTGTATAGCTTACCGTATGCAGTTGCAGATAAGAATTTGTTGGGGATACCAATGGCAACGACACCACCAAGATCAAAGTCTGTCTTTTTCCCATCGATAGCATCCATCGATTTTTTGATTTCATCGACGTCTGTCAATTTGCTGATGCGTTCGATTTCATCAACTAGATCATATTGATCATCGTAGCTGCCACCAAAACTTGGCACGATCATTCCTGCATCGTCATTTCGGCGATAAATCGCAGTAAGAGCGGGGTTGAAAAAAGGCGCAGTTAGATAAGTTGCTGATACGGTACCAACGCCCCCCATTGCATCACTACGAGCCTCTATCGCATAAGTAGCAGCAGAAGCAGCATTAGCGAAAAGAATAGTAGCAACAGAAGTGGCAAGAATTTTATATTTGTTTTTCATACTACACTTATGATTTTAGTTCGTCCTGAACCTTTATCGGCACAAGTAGTATTTCTTTAACTATTCTTCCTGGGAAAGATCATAGGTTCGGCTAATAGTTTGAGCCTGCTCAACAATTATATCGCCCTGCCAACGGCGACTATTGATACTTACCGCCAATACGTATCTATCGTTTGGGACACCCGCTAGCTCCAATGAATTTGGATAGTTAGACTCGTAAGTCTTTTTCCACATTTGCTCGTACTGGCCATCAATGTAGTCATACAAACCGACTTCAAGTTGCGGTAATGGACAATGGGGATTACGAAGTGCGCTCTTTTCTACTTTCCAATTCTCTTTAGATGTCCAACGAACATATTGAGAAGAGTTTGAATCTCCAAGTATTACCCAAGTTCGATACTCTTGTTTATCAGTAGAAACAACGGTTAAGTGATATAAACCAGCTTCAAGTTTACCTGTTAAGTTATAGCGTTTCGAGTAGCTACGCTCGTTGGCAAGTTCCGTCCCGCTCGGCTGTTGTTCATAGCTGAATGAACTGTCCGCGGATATAGAATCATCCACCCATCGATTAAATGAAATATTTTCGATGTCAGTTGTAGCTCTTAGCTTGATTACCAATCTAAATGTATCTCGCCCAGGGCTTTGAATAGTCTGACGAATAACGTTCACACCACTTATCCAATCAGGCAGCGTTACACCAGTGAGAGCCTTGCCACAGTTTTTAGATAGTGACTGACCAAGAAGATCATTAAGGTGAGGAGTCAAATCTTTACTTGGTTCCGTTTGCCAGAGTTCAACAAGAGAGTTGAACATACCCGTAAGATCATCTTCAAGTAAGTGTTGATGTGCCTGTGTTAAAGGCGTGTTAGTTTGAAACCAGTCCATTGCATGGACTGGTTTCACTAACGCTAATGAGAGAACTACAGGGAGTAGTATTTTCATTACGACTTATGCTTTCATCTTGTAGCCAACACCACGAAGTGTTTCAATTTCCAGTCCTGGCAGTTTTTGACGAAGCTGTAGTACATGTGTATCAACCGTACGTGTTGTCGGGAAGTGATTGTAACCCCAAACGTGGTCAAGTAGCTCATCACGAGTAAACACGCGACCTAAGTTTGACGCCAAAAAAAGCAGCAAATCAAACTCTGTTCGAGTAAGCGTAATTAGCTCGTCTTTATAAGTCACTTCACGAGTCGAGCGGTCAATCTCTAAGTCTTTTGTAATCACTTTATCAGCGTTGCTTTGTTCTGCTGAATCCGGTGCTCGTAGCTGTGCACGGATTCTCGCAAAAAGCTCCGCCTCAGCAAAAGGCTTTGTTAAGTAGTCGTTCGCGCCGGAATCAAGGCCTGCAACTTTATCTTTTACGGTAACAAGTGCCGTTAACAAGATAACTGGTACGTCTTTAATCTGTTTCCATTCTGGGAGACATTGTACAGAGTCACCATCTGGGAGTTGGCGATCGAGAATTACCAAGTCAGCTTTTTTCCATTGTGGCTCTACGTCTGCAATACGCTCCACATGTAAACACTCATATCCTGCTTGTTCCAGGCTTACTAACAGGCCGTCAGCCAAGTTTTTATCGTCCTCAACGAGAAGCAGTGTCTGTTTCACAAGGTATCTCCAATATAAAAGTTGTAGGTGGTCCCATTAAGGACATTTTTCCGCCCATGCGGCCTACCATAGATTCAACGATTGTTAATCCAAGTCCTAACCCGCTCTTACTTACGAACGGTTTCTTCAAATTTGCCCAATCTTTAGCCGTTAGGCCTCCTGCATCTCGGACTTGGAATACTATTTTTTCTTCACTAGTTGAGACATCCAATTCAACCGGTGCGACACCGTACTTAAGCGCATTACGAAGCAAGTTATCGATACAAGTTCCTAACCAGTACACATTAACTTTAGCAGCCACATCTTCATTGATGTTAAAAAGCACGGCACTATCAAATTCTTCTTCGATCTTAAATTCTAACCAATCTGCAACGGATGGTACCCAGTCTGTTGCAAGCATTTGGTTATCAGATTGCAAATAATCTTTACTTGCTTCTGCCAATTGACGCAGGCGGCGCGTATCTTCACACAATCTGCGGAATTCGTCATACACACTTTCAGGCAAATGCTCGAACTCTCGACGAAAGCCCTCAACCGTTAGTGACAGAGATGCAATCGGTGTTCTGAGCTCATGCGTTAAAATTTGCAACACGAGCATTCTACTACGTAGTTCTTCTCGCTTGCTATTCCAACGGTACACCGCCCAACCAATCACCAAAAGAATATTGGCGATTACCAGTATGATCATACTGATCCGCAAAACTTGCGAGTGATCTTCTACATCCCAACAAATATTACCTCGTTTAACAAAGCAACTTTTGCTTTGAGACGCTAGAGCGTATGACAGACCCGCATTCGCTACGTTCTCTTGCCAGATATCTTTCTCGAAAACAAAGTAACGGTCACCACGCCTTAACCAAAGTTCGTTACCTTCAATAAACATGCTCGCGCCTGCAATCAAAGCATTAATGGCGTCGTCATCCATGTTTTTCAAGCTTTCTAGCAACTCATCCCCTTCCTCGTTATCACGCTCTTTTATATGCATGTACTGAGATAGTTTGGGTTTGAGTTCTGGATACTTATCCACATAACGTGCCGCATACGTCCCACCACCAGGGTGAATGAGACCACTACGCGAGAACCAACGAGGTGTCAGCTGCGTCCCTTTACAAATCGCCCTTGTAAATACTAAAGGCTCAGTAATTAAAGGACTTAATGGTAATTTGCCACGACAAGTATTCGCCAAGCTGTAAAGCTGTTGGATATCTTTTAACGGATAGTCAGACGTTTGCGGCAGAAGCGAATCTGGCGCAAGTAACTTGGTAGGATAATTTGATTGCAGAATACGAATATCGTACGACTTAAGAGCTACTTCATAGTTAAATAGCTCTGTAAACGTATCTATTCTTTCTGGTAGTGAATCGGAAAATGCAGGTGCCGAAAAAAGCGGCAATACAGTTGCAAAACCGAGCAAAAACTTTTTAATCAAACTGTTACCGTCACTTGTTACATTAGCCAAAACTATACATCAATCTACAAGCAATTGACATCTGCTAACAGAAGGATTTGCATTACTATAACATTGAAACGGAACAAAAAAGGGCCAGCGATTGCTGACCCTGTATAGTTTTAAATCAAGAATGGTTAAAGTGCTTTAAAAATAGACTCAACACTTTCTTTCGCATCACCAAATAGCATTGATGTATTTTCTTTGAAGAACAGTGGGTTCTGTACTCCTGCGTAACCAGTATTCATTGAGCGCTTGAATACCACTACGTTTTTCGCGTTCCATACCTCCAATACGGGCATACCAGCGATTGGGCTGTTCGGATCTTCCAGTGCGGCTGGGTTGACCGTATCGTTAGCACCGATAACCAATACGGTATCGGTTTCTGCAAAGTCATCATTGATTTCATCCATTTCAAGAACGATATCATACGGTACTTTTGCTTCAGCGAGTAACACATTCATATGCCCCGGTAAACGCCCCGCTACTGGGTGAATCCCAAAGCGAACTTCAATACCTTGTGAACGAAGTACATCAGTAATTTCATGAACAGGGTATTGTGCCTGAGCTACTGCCATGCCATATCCTGGAGTGATGATTACTGATTTTGAGTTCTTCAACATCTCTGCAACTTCTTCAGCCGTTGTTTCACGATATTCGCCCTGCTCTTCGTCACCTGAAATCACTATCTCTTGACCAAAACCACCGGCAATAACACTGATAAACGAACGGTTCATTGCTTTACACATGATGTAAGAAAGAATCGCACCTGATGAACCTACCAAAGCACCTGTTACAATCAATAGATCATTTGCTAGCATAAAACCTGCTGCCGCTGCTGCCCAACCTGAGTATGAGTTCAACATAGAGACAACAACTGGCATATCAGCACCACCGATTGAAGCGACTAAATGGTAGCCGAATGCGAACGCGATCAAAGTCATCACAATAAGAGCGAACATGCTGCCATCTGCTTTTACGAAGTAGATCATAAGAAGCGTAGAAATAACAACCGCTGCGAGGTTCATTTTGTGCTTATGAGGCAGGTTAAGTGGCGACGAAGAAATCACACCACGCAGCTTACCAAATGCGACAATTGAACCGGTGAAAGTTACGGCACCGATGAACACACCCAAGAATACTTCTACAAGGTGGATAACATGCTCAGCATGTGTTGCTGCTTCTGGCGCATCTAGGTAACTGTTGTAGCCAACTAAAACCGCAGCTAAACCTACAAAGCTGTGTAGAATCGCAACCAGTTCTGGCATCTCGGTCATTTCTACTTTCTTCGCATAGAAAATACCGATCGCACCACCTATCGCCATCGCGATAATGATCCAACCAAAACCTTGCGCATCTGGACTAAAGATCGTCGCTATTAGCGCGATCGTCATACCAGCGATACCGTAGTAGTTACCATTACGAGCAGACTCTTGCTTTGAAAGCCCCGCCAAACTCATGATGAAAAATAATGCAGCAACAATGTAAGCTGCTTGTACTAATCCTGCAGACATTGTGACTCCTATTTATCTTTGCGGAACATTTCAAGCATACGCTTGGTAACGGTGAAACCACCGAAGATATTGATACTCGCGATCAATACGGCAATAAAAGATAGGAATGAAACGACGCCATTACCTTGTCCAATTTGCAGTAATGCACCAACGACAATAATGCCAGAGATAGCATTCGTTACTGACATTAGTGGAGTATGAAGTGCATGGGTAACATTCCATACTACGTAGTATCCGACAACACACGCTAGAACAAATACAGTAAAGTGAGAAAGAAACGCTGCCGGAGCAACCGATGCAACCCATGCAAAGGCTCCAACAGCCGCTGCCACACCAATAATTTTCTTCGTTGGAGACGTAGGTTCTTCTATTTTAGGCTCTGGCTTTACAGGCTGTTCTTGTTTCACTTGCGGCTGAGCTGAAACCTGAATTGGTGGAGCTGGCCAAGTAACTTCACCTGCTTTCACCACGGTAACGCCTCGGATAACAACATCTTCAAAATCAATATTGATGTTGCCATCTTTCTCTTTACACAGCAGTTTTAGAAGGTTAACAAGGTTTGTCGCGTAAAGCTGAGAAGATTGTGTAGGCAAACGACCAACCATGTCAGTGTAACCAACAATTTTTACCCCGTTATCCGTCATGATAACTTGGTCTTTCACTGTATATTCACAGTTACCGCCATTAGCGGCTGCCAAGTCAACAATTACACTGCCCGCTTTCATGCTGTCGACCATTTCTTTGGTGATCAACTTCGGCGCAGGTTTACCAGGGATGAGCGCGGTCGTAATAATGATATCAACATCTTTAGCTTGCTCTGCGTATAACTCTGCCGCTTTTTTGTTGAAGTCATCAGACATTTCTTTTGCGTAGCCATCCCCAGAGCCTGACTCTTCTTGAAAGTCAACGGTCAGGAACTCAGCGCCCATCGATTCAACTTGCTCTTTTACTTCTGGGCGGACGTCAAACGCACGGACAATGGCACCTAAGCTACCTGCAGCACCGATAGCCGCCAAGCCAGCGACGCCAGCACCCGCAACCAATACTTTCGCTGGAGGTACTTTACCGGCAGCCGTAATTTGACCTGTAAAGAAACGACCAAACTCATGAGCTGCCTCAACCACTGCACGATAACCAGCGATATTAGCCATCGAAGATAGCGCGTCTAAGGCTTGTGCACGTGAGATACGAGGAACGGAATCCATGGCAAGAACGTTAATGTTCTTACTTGAAAGTTGTTCCATCAACTCAGCATTTTGAGCCGGCCAAATAAAGCTAACCAGTGTTGCTCCATCTTGCAGTAACGCAATTTCGTCAATGCCTTGCTCATCATCCACAATTGGCGCATTAACTTTTAAAATAAGGCCAGATGCCCAAACTTCTTCACTAGAAACGATTTTCGCACCAGCTGCTTCATAAGCGGCATCATCGAAACTCGCTAGCCCCCCCGCTTGGGATTCAATCGCGACATCGAATCCCAATTTTATTAACTGCTCAACCGACTTCGGCGATGCAGCCACTCGCGATTCACCCGCGAGTATCTCTTTAGGTACACCGATTTGCAAAACGCATACTCCTTGTATACATATCAATAAATTAGTCCCAAAACAGAGCGTCGCTCTACTCTAATTCTTTTTTATTTCTATCTGTTTACCACGCAAGACAATTGCAAACGAAAGATGATGTTTGGGGACACCCATTTGCACAATAACACCTTGACTAACAGCCCTGTTATTATTCTGTTTGTATCGAACGCGTCTCATTACTTCAAGTGTTTTGTAATTTAAATACTAAATTTCATTACATATAACGCTAAGTAATGAATGATTGTCGCTCTGTGCACGAAAAATAACAACGCAACACCGTACTTGACTGAGGTCTAACCAGGTAACGATTAAATACTGACTTAACAGAGATTTAAGCGTTAAAAAGAAAGAGCCACTAGCATATACACTAATGGCTCTTTTTAAGATGACTGGAATCAAATTGCAGTAAATTGCTAGTCGAAGATTTTATCGCCCATTTGATCAATAAACATTTGAGATTTCTTCAACATAAGGTCATTGGCATCTTGCTCTGAGCCAAGCAAATCGGAGCGAATAAACCGATGTGTTTTCACTTCATCATTGTCATGCTTTTCTATTCGACCAGCGATGCGATATTGTCCGCCCTCTGAAAGGCTCTCTGGGTAAATAAGGAAACCTTTATATTCAACTGGTTCGATATTTTTGGCTTCAACCGTTTTCTCACTACCACCAAACAAACGCGAAAAAAATCCCACGATTCCTCCTTGGGTCAGCTCACTAGTCAACTGAGCGACTCTTACTTAATATTAACGTTAAGGATCGGTTTTTCATACCAATCCAACTCTTTGTCATCATCATAACTAGTATGGGAAAAAATTACAGGCACATCATACTCTCGGTTCTTACGCCTGTCTTCTTTCACCATTTCTGCAGCGTTTTTCACCGCTATATCCGCGCTTTGCTTAAACTGGCTTAATTTTTGTTCAGGAAGTGAAGACAAAAAATCAATATCATAACGGATATAGACAGGCTTGAGCTGGATAAGCGCAAGGCAAGCAATATCGGCTAACTGTTCGTTGTCATACTGTTCTAAAAATTCGGGCAAACTGAGAACCTGACCTACTAATGTTTCCATGTAATTGTGCACATCTGAGCTTATCTGCATCTGTAAATCTCCTTTTTCCTATGAAATGAGTATAGCAACGACTTGTTTATAACAACTTATTGATTGCTCTTAATTTAATCAATCTCTCTCTTTTTGCGGTAATGTCTTCCAAAATACTTGGGAAAAGGAACAAATAGACGTATTCTTGCTAGTTCTCAAAGTTCGAAATTCAATAACGGATAAATATCCATATTGATAAAACGATTTACCTAACCAATTATATAGTCAACTATTTTCAGGCAGTTTGTAATAGATGTCCTCATCGTCAATGACTTCATCAGGCTTCAGATTCTTATTCCCTTTTTTGCTACTGGGCATAGTGAGTTCGGGCATGGACAGCATTATTCAGATGACTCAGGCAAACTGGGGCATTGCCGCAAACTTGCCGTACATACTATTAGGTTGTGCGCTACTCCTTTGTTATTCATTTAAGCAAGGCAGAGAGTCCATGGTGTGCTTGGCAATGTTGCTAGCCTATTTCGTGATACAGCACCGCCTACAAGTCCCGCTTCAAAGTGGTACCGCTTTACTTGAGCTAACCATTTTAGCCACGTTACTTCCTGTCTCGTTTCTTACGGTATTTTTGTTTAGTAAAGAAGGTTTTGACTCTAGAGCCATGTTGACTTACATCTTGATGTTAGCAATGTTCGTTCTTTGGTCTTATCTAACGCTAGCATATTACGTTGAAGGAGGGTTTGAACAATGGACAAGCGGTATTTTATTTATTGTACCGACGGTCTCTAAACTGCCTTTCATTCTTGTTTTATATTGCGTGGGTATTGTCTGTTTTCTTGGAATTCTTGTTTTAAAGAAGAATGAAATTATCCATGCGATGACCTACTCTGCCATGGTATTGGCGTCTGCGACGTTCATTTTCTTTGATGTGCAGTACATATCAAGCACCATGTTTACTCTAACAGGGCTGCTTATCATTATTTATGCCGCTTCCGCTAGCCATCAACTGGCTTTCACCGATAGCCTAACGCTGATTCCGAGCAGACGTGCACTTGATCTCGATCTAAAACACATGGGTAAGAAGTTCACGATCGCAATGCTTGATGTTGACCATTTTAAAAAGTTTAACGACACCTACGGTCACGATACTGGTGATGACGTTCTAAAAATGGTCGCTTCGCGCCTCACTAAAACCCCAGGCGGCGCAAAAGTTTATCGATTTGGCGGAGAAGAATTTACCATCGTTTTTAAAGGCAAATACGCTGACGAATGTAAGAACTTTTTGGAAGAAGCTCGCAAATCGATTGCAGAATACGAGATGATATTACGCGATGAAGAATCTCGCCCTGAGAACCATAAACAAGGACAAAAACGTCGTGGTAGCAACAGCTCGAAAAGAAAGTCGGTTTTTGTTACCGCAAGTTTCGGAGTTGCTGATAGCCGGAATGGGCAAGCTCCTCTGGACGTCATTAAATTAGCGGACGAAGCACTTTACAAAGCGAAAAAGGCCGGACGTAACTGCATAAAGCTTCGTTAGACCCTCACCAATCGTGAAAGTTAACAAGCTTGTCCGGGTTTAAAACAAAACCGAACTTCCCCATCAGCATAATAACTGCACTCATCGTTGCCACTATCCCGATGTTATCTATCTAATCAAAGGTATAAGGTATACGCCCGATTGCGACATTCCGTTCGCACTGTTTTGCCTATCTTACTTTGAGTTAGCTTTAAAATAACCACCAAAAAGTGACAACGCAACAAAAGGAGTAATATTCATAAGATTTTGTTTTTAAAAAGAATTAACCACAGTATGTGTGTTTCTTCCCAAAGATTTTGATGTATATAGTGCTTTATCAACTGTCGCATACAAATCTGATTGCACTTCTTTCCCTGTCGGTTGAAAAACAAAAACACCCTGTGACACTGTCACTCTATTTGACACACTAGAATACTCATGTGGGTAATCGAGAAAATACATAGCCTCTTGTATACGCTCGGCTTCTCTTTCTGCTGTTTGAGTGTCGGTACACCCTAGCAACACGACAAACTCTTCTCCACCATATCGACCTACATATTCCCCAGAGCGACAAAACGTCGCCTTTAGTTGATTCGCAATCGCTTGTAAGCAACGGTCGCCTTCAATATGACCGTAGTTATCATTAAACGGTTTAAAAAAATCGACGTCCAATAGAATCAAAGCCATTGGCATGTTGTGACGGCCATGCCATGCAACCATCGATTCCAACTTATGGTCGATATAACGGCGGTTATAGAGTTTGGTTAGGCCATCTTCATTCGCTTGCTGAGTCAAAAGTTGATTAACCTGCTCCAATTGAGCTGTCGCTTGCTTAAGCTCTCGTCTCATATGAGCAATACGCTGCATTGCGATAAGTTTAGAGTTCAGTACCAGTTTATCTACCGGCTTAATTAAATAGTCATCACCGCCCGCATCTATGGCTTTAGCAATCATTTCTGGCTCTTCGTGACTACTCAAGAAAATAATTGGGATCCAATCCGGAAACGTTTCTCTTATATGAAGAGAGACTTCAAAACCGTTCATATCTGGCATTGATATATCGAGTAACACCAGTTCCGGATCAAAACTCTCGTAGGTATTTAACGCCTCTAGTCCACTACCTACGGCTTTTACAATATGTCCAAGTTGCTTTAGACGAATAGCCAACTGCATCCTGTCTAGCTGAACATCGTCAACCAGAAGGATTCGCATCGATGTCCCTGTCGGTTGCATAACGCGTTCCATTTTTAATTATGTCTTTATTAAACATATACCATACTCATAGAGTTGTTGCATTTGACTCATAATTAAGTGCTATATTTTTGTTTGAATATCACGGAATCCATTGCATAAAGCAGTTAGACTGGACGTTACCCTATCTAATCATGGCCTGTGAGCAGAAGTTCAACAAACTCATTCACTTTGGTCATCTTGCGGGTTAATGGGTATAGCTATTTGATGCATTTGGTATTAATATTCCCGCCTTTTTGTAATGAGAGACACACCATGTCAGAAGCAACTAACAGCGAAAGCAAAAAAATCGATCTAGCCAGCATTTCTCCAGAGCTACGTAAAGTTATCGAATTTGACGAAGTTCCAGAGCAAATGTTCGAAATGGTTACCTCTATCCATGAAGTGTCTGAAGAGGCGGTACGTGAATCATGGGACGAAATGCCAGCAAGTGCACAGAACATTCTAGACAACTTTGAACAGTTTCATGCTCTAGTTTCTGTAGGCCAAGCATTCGCTGGTATTAATGTGATGGAAGAGTTTCCGACTCTTAATCTGCCAGAAAACATGACAGATGAAGATAAAGAAGAATACCGTGCTCAACTACTTGATAATGTGCTTCACAACTGTGTGAAAGACATGGTTAAGCAACTTAAGAAAGCACGTCGTGACCCACTTCTTAAGCGTGAATTCAAAGAAGTATTCGCGAAGTAATTCCGACATTCTTCTAGTAACAAAGGCCGCACTTTGCGGCCTTTTTTGATCATGAAGCGTAAATCAGTCTAAACGGTTAATGAGGCGCTAGTGCCATATCTTTTTGTGTCACACTGACACCTTTAATTTGTGCAAAAACACGGCTACCAACTTTTAGGTTGAGATCATCAAGGGCCCACGGTGTGATCGTTGCCCACAAATAACATTTCTCGTCTAGCTTGAGTGATACATTAATACTCTGCTTGTCATCGGCTGCGTTAAACGCCTCGAGGGAATCGACAATAGCAGGCAAAATATTTCGAATCGACGTCGCCTTGGGTTGCTCGAGCGTGATAGAAACGTCGTTGGCACGCACTTGCAAGCGTATTGGCGTGTCTGGTGTTCCGTCGATCTTTTGCACCCACAGGAATACATTAGGTGCAAGGCTGATACAAGTCAGTGCATAACGTTCATGATGTTCAGCAATCCGGCCTTCAAATAAGCTGCTTTGATCTGAGAAAGATTGCCATGGACGCATAGCATGAGAAGCCCACACTTCCTCAAGCTTACCTGAACTCGAAATTTTACCTTGGTCAATAATTGCAAGGTGCTGAGCAAGCCTTAAAATTTCCTGGAGACTGTGTGTGACATAGATAATAGGGATATTTACCTTCTCCGACAACTCCTCGAGAAAAGGCATTACCTCACGCTTTCTTGGCATATCGAGTGAGGCAAGTGGCTCATCCATCAAAAGCAAATTGGGTTTAGATAGCAATGCGCGCGCAATCGCAACACGTTGCTTTTCACCACCAGAAAGTGATACCGGAAAGCGCTTTAGTAACGGTTTGATAGACAAGAGTTCGGTGACTGCATCAAAATACTCGTCATCTTTTTCTTTAACGCCATATAACAAATTGCCTTGAACCGAATAGTGAGGAAACAAACGTGAATCCTGAAACACATAACCAATACCACGCTTGTGCGTTGGTAGGTTGATTCCCTGTTCACTGTCAAACAAAACATGCTCACCAACCGCAACATACCCTTGCCTTGGAGTGACCAATCCGCTGATGATGTTAATCAACGTCGTTTTACCAGCACCAGATCGTCCAAACAAGGCACTAATTCCGTTACAGGGTAACTTAAGTTTGATGTCGAAGTCAGTCTCACCAAGCATTTGTTTAAATTGGACTTTAATCGTCATTGCTTCGCACCCAATCTGCTTGCCGCTTTACGATTTAGCCATTCAGAGATCATTAATGTAGACAAGGCTAACGCGATAGAAATGATACACAGACGAGCCGCCTGCATTTCTGCACCTGGCGTTTCAATAAAGTTGTACATCGCCAGCGGAATCGTTTGGGTCTCACCCGGAATGTTAGAGACGAAACTGATCGTCGCCCCGAATTCGCCAAGACTACGAGCAAATGACAGCATCGTGCCCGTAATAATTCCGGGAATGGTCAGTGGTAACGTGACGGTGAGAAACACTTTTAAAGGAGAAGCGCCTAACGTAGAGGCTGCGTGCTCCAATTTAGGGTCGACGCTATCTAAGCTTAAGCGTACTGAACGAACCATCAAAGGCAAAGCCACGACAATACAAGCGACTACTGCCCCTTTCCAATTAAAGCTAAAGACTACCCCTAAGTTTTCATAGAGCCACTTTCCAAGGACCCCTTGTCGTCCTAAAGAAATCAACAATAAATAGCCGATTACCACTGGCGGCAATACCAGTGGTAAATGAATTAAGCTATCGAGAATCGATTTACCAAAGAACGTTTTTCGAGAAAGTAGCCAAGCAAGAAAAACGCCGAGAGGAATCAGCCAAAGTACTGCGTACGCGCCTACTTTGAGGCTTAACATTAAGGCTTGGTATTCCAGTTCTGTCACGCTTCGTTCCTATAATTGAAGGCCGGTTTATTGCTGAAAGCCATATTGAGCAAAAACGCGTGCGGCTTCGTCCGATTTTAGGTACTGGAAGAACTGCTCCGACTCAGTAGAATCATTCACAATTGCAGCCGGGTAAACAATAGCCGCATGCGTATCACTCGCAAATTCGCCGACAATTTTGACTTTATCAGTTAACTGAGCATCGGTTTTGTAGACCACACCTAAAGGCGCTTCTCCACGTTCAACCAACGCCAAAGCTAAGCGCACATTCTTTGCTGGTGCGACGTGAGTTTGAACCGCTTTCCATACACCCAGTGTAGTCAATGACTCTTTCGCGTACATACCAGCAGGCACTGACGTCGGATTGCCTAACGCAAGACGATTTCCATGCAATGCCTTCTCCCATGCCTTTGCATCAGAAAAGTTAAATGAGGTTAATTCTGAAGACTGGGGAGCAATCAACACTAAGCTATTGCGCACTAAATTTATGACATTGTCACGATAAATGACGTCTTTATCGACCAAATAATCCATCCATTTCGTGTTCGCAGAAATGAATACATCCGCTGGTGCGCCATTGATAATTTGTCGAGCGATAGAAGAAGAACCACCATAAACGGGAGTGATAGAAACGTCATACTTTTCTTCAAAGTTTTGCGCGATCTCGTTAATCGCATTCGTCATAGAAGAGGCTGCATACACTTTTAGGTTCGTTGCTGCGTTTGCTGAAAATGAAATGCTTAATACTGCCGCAAGGCAAGCATGCTTTTTCCATGCTTTCATAGAGATACTCCAATACAAGGCAAGCGAAAGAACAGGTTATTTGAATATAAAGTTCAATCAGTTAATGTGCTATTTAAACAAAAAATCAAGGCGCATATGTTGTTCTATCGCATCTGCGATGCGATTAATGCCTTGCTCCTTTAACTCTTCAAAGTC
Source organism: Vibrio sp. 1751 (assembly GCF_033339895.1). Taxonomy (NCBI): domain Bacteria; kingdom Pseudomonadati; phylum Pseudomonadota; class Gammaproteobacteria; order Vibrionales; family Vibrionaceae; genus Vibrio; species Vibrio sp. 1751. The sequence goes on along the minus strand of NZ_JAWOVM010000014.1, from coordinate 69,447 downwards.
TTGTTGTTTGATTTGGGTGCCGTTTACCCATTCTGATACCAGGCTTAAGACATCTGCCTCGTCAAAGAACCCGTGAAGGTAGGTTCCCATGATTTGGCCACACTCGCTGATCGCCCCCTCCGCTTCACCGGAACTGAATGTAAGAGGTTGCAGGCCCCGTACTTCACTTCGCCCTACGTGGATTTCATAACCCTTTACATTGGCTGTTTTGCCGTTAAGAGAAAGCTGTGCTTGTGTGTTTGTAAGCTGTTTGCTGTTAGTTAGCGTCGTAGTGATATCAAGCAAGCCAAGTCCTTCGCTTTGACCTGGTTGGCCTTCGACGCCGTTTGGATCATCAATCAAGTTTCCAAGCATCTGGTAGCCGCCACAGATACCAATCACTTTTCCACCAAGACGAATATGACGCAAGATATCTTTATCCCACCCCTGGCTTCTTAGATAATCCAGATCGTCTCTGACCGATTTGGTCCCAGGCAAAATAACCAGGTCGGCTTTATCTATTTTTTCGCCTTTACCTACATAACGTAGATTGATGTCTGGATTCAATCGCAGCACATCAAAATCAGTATGATTACTAATCCGGGTTAAAACAGGCACAACAACATTCAGTTTTACCTCAGAGTGCAACTCTTGCTGTGCAGTGATCGCGTCTTCTGCTTCTAAATTCAAACCATGAAGAAAAGGAAGTACACCAAGTACAGGTTTACCTGTTTTTTCTTCTAGCCAATCGAGGCCCGATTGCAATAAACGAATATCACCTCGAAAACGGTTGATAACAAATCCTTTTACTCGCGCTTGTTCAGATTCAGAAAGTAACGCAAGTGTTCCGTACAAATGTGCAAACACTCCACCACGATCAATATCAGCAACAATGATCACTGGTACATCAGCGGCCTCAGCAAAACCCATGTTTGCAATATCGCCTTCTCGTAAATTGATTTCAGCAGGACTCCCCGCGCCCTCGATAATGATCGAATCAAATTCTTGAGTCAGACGAGAGAAGGAATCTAACACCGTGTCCATCGCCACTTTCTTGTAATCATGAAAGCCAGCCGCATCCATATTGGAAATCGCCTTACCCTGCAAAATGATCTGAGCACCTGTATCACTGTTAGGTTTAATTAAAACCGGATTCATATGTACGGTTGGCTCAATATTACACGCCTGTGCCTGAACGGCCTGTGCTCGACCTATTTCACCGCCACCTTTGGTTACCGCACTATTTAGTGCCATGTTTTGTGGCTTAAATGGGGCAACATTTATCCCTTTTCGTGCTAATACACGGCATAAACCTGCCACAAGGACACTTTTTCCGGCATCCGAAGTGGTGCCTTGAACCATTAAAGATGGGATCGCTGATTTCATGAACATTTGTAAGGAATAGAGGAAGATGAACAATCATAACGTCATCGTCCCCACTTACTCAAGCAAATGAATAGAATATGAATGTTGAAATCATCATTGGTTCAAACAAGCCCTGCTTTAATGACCCCATCAAAACAAACCGATGAGGATGTAACATGAAAAAGAATACAATTATCGCAACAATCGCCGCCTTAGCTATTGCTCCTTCTATCGCGTTCGCGAAAGATAACGCTCAAAACCAATCAAACTTGCAGTTTAACGGTCCTGTCACTGTGGAAAAATTGGATGCCTTGCTAAACGACTCCAATATGTTTACTGAAAAAGATGTGGTCGTTGAAGGTAACTTATTGCGTCAAGTTCGCGCGGATAAGTTTGTCTTTAGCGATGGTTCCGGTGAAGTGATGGTCGAACTCGATGACGATATTCAGCTAAATACTCCGATTGATCACACGACTAAAGTCCGTCTGTTTGGCGAATTTGAAGGCGGAAATAAGCCAGAGATTGAAGTCGAACAACTCGTGGTCATGTAAAACAAAACCCCGATTGCTGTGCATATCAACATGATGTAGTGACGATTACAGCTAAATAGTGACGGCAAGCACTTAAAATGATAGCTTTATCAATCTTGGTCTGCTTTTTGCAGACCATTTTTTTGTTCATTTTAATCATCTTGCCCGGAGACACCATGCTAGGTAAAGCTCTAAAGGTTGCAGCCTTTGGTTTGTGTGCTATTTTGCCACTTTCCGCACATGCAAATAATTTCAACTACAACACGATGGAATTTCGCATGGGTACTAGCCCTGGTACATTTGGTGGCGAGTTCAATACCTACTTTACAGAGAATACCCATTTCATTGCTCGCGCAGACAGTGAGTTTAGCGGAGACTGGGACATTGCTGGTGGTATAGGCTTTAATGGGCCAGCAGGCCAATTTGCAGATATTTATGGCCAAATGTTGGTACACAACATTAAAGAGAACGGCAGTGATAAAGTGGGTGACGAGTGGCGCACGGAAGTGAATATTGGCACTCGTATTTGGTTTATGCAAAATGTTGAGCTACATGGCCGTATCGGCCAAATCATAGATAATGACGATTCGAACACCATTTACAATCTGGGCGCACGATTCCACTCAACTCAGCAACTATCGCTTGGTGCAGATTTCAAAAATAATGGTGTCTATGGCCAGCAAATTGTAATGTCTGCTCGTTTTGCATTTTAGTGGACATGACTACTAGGGCATCACAAGCAAGCATATGATTCAATAAAAATAGCCTCCGATTTTGGAGGCCATTTTTTGTTAATCACGAATTATTAGCTTGTAGCAGAAACCAGCTTTAATACATCAGTTTTTAGCGGTTTTTTTAGGTTTATCTTGCACATATTTTTTCGATACATCTACAACGGCGATATCTCTAAAAAAGCTTCGACCAAGCAAAATTGGAAACGTCATATGTCCGCGATCCGCTAACGTAAACTCTGTCTTTTCTTTGTGATCCCCAACGGTAATGTAGGCTTTTACCACCGCTCGTTTATCCACCTCTTCTGACGAAGACTGCTTAACTTTAGCCCAGCGCTCAACGGGTACTTTAAACTCTTTGGTGTCTTTGTCACCTAAATCTATCTTAAATTTAACCCAGTCTTTACCATCACGCTCAAACGGAACAATGTCAGTCGCACTAATTGATGATGTTGTCGCACCTGTATCGACTCTAGCCTTGAAAGTCTGGTCAATTTCAGGAACATAAACCCATTCTTCAGAACCAAGAATTAACATGCCATCGGGTGTTTTTGTGACCTTGACTGGCTTCTTAGGTTTTGGTTCCGGCTTTTTCTCAGGTTTCGCTTCTGGTTTGGGCTCCACCTCTGGCTTTGGATCTACATCAGGTTTCACTTCTGGCTCGACTTTAACGGGCTCTTCGACCTTTGGCGACTCTGGCTCAACAGGTTCCTGCGTCGTTTGAGTTGACGTACAAGCAATTAAACTGCCGCTCATCATAAGCGGCAGAATCAGTTTCCAGTTTTTCATCCACACTCCAATTAAGCTTGAGATACTTTCTTAATTGCGTCCGCTACGTATGGAATATGAGTTTCGGTAAGTCCGGCAATGTTAATTCGACCATCGCCAACACCATAAATGCCATAATCTTCACGCAGTTGCGCCATTTGGTTTCCACTAAAGCCTAGCACAGTAAACATGCCTTTGTGACCCTCAATGAAATCAAATTGATCTGTATTATGGTTGTTTCTCAACTCGTTACACAAACTTTGACGAAGGCTAACCAAACGATGTTGCATTTCACTCAATTCTTGCTTCCAAACGGAAGTGAGCTTGTCATCTTGCAGAATGGTCTTGACTAAAGCTGCACCATGGTCGGGTGGCATCGTGTAAGTCGAGCGAGCTAGAGTGAGGAGTTTACCTTTTGCATTGGTTACATCATGCATGTTCTTACCAACCACAATCGCTGCACCAGTTCGTTCACGGTACAAACCAAAGTTCTTCGAACATGAAGTAGTAATCAACATCTCTTCAACGTTATCTGCCATAAAACGAAGACCTTTTGCGTCTTCTTCTAGGCCATCACCGAAGCCTTGGTAGGCAATGTCCACAAATGGGATGAAACCGTTCTTCTGCGACAATTCTGTAATGGCTTGCCAAGCAGATAAGTCAATATCCGCACCAGTTGGATTGTGGCAACAACCATGAAGAAGTACCACATCTGAAGGCCCAGCTTTCGCAAGATCATCCATCATTTTTGCGGTGTCTACTTGTTTCGTTTCCGAAGAGAAATAGTGGTAGAACTTAACTTTAAGGCCTGCTGCTTCCATTACTGGCTTGTGGTTTACGTAGCTTGGGTTGGAAATCCAAACCGTCGTATCTGGCTGTGCGATCTTCATCAGATCACCGAGCATACGCAGCGCACCACTTGCACCTGGCGTTTGAATTGCTGCAACACGATCCATTGCAGACGTTCCCGTCAGCAGCAAATCGATCATGCTTTTATTAAATTCTTCGCAACCCGCAAGACCAACGTAAGACTTGGTTTTTTGAGTTTCAACAACGACATCCTGCGCCATTTGAATGGCTTTCATAATCGGCGTTTCGCCTGCGCTGTTTTTGTATACGCCAATGCCAAGGTCAACCTTGTTTGGACGTTCATCGTTACGGTATGCAACGGATAGAGATAAAATAGGATCTAATACGGGAGTTGGGAGATTAGAAAACATGAAAGTCATAACCCTTTGAAATTCAAGTACCGAACCTCACGTTAACACCATCGCAAAAAATGACGAAATGATTTTTCACTTATTTCATCAATTAGAGAACAAAATTCTGGCTTACGGTGAGTTTTGTGCGCTCTATCGTTCAGAAAAAGAACGATTCACTCCTTGTCGTACCAATCCACTCTACCGTTTTTTCTAAACTCTCTTGGTGTCATGGTCGACCACGCTTTAAAACGTGTACTAAAGTTAGCGCTTGTCGGATATCCGACTATTTCTCCAATATGCTGAATTGGCCATTCTGTTGAACGAAGTAACCTAGCAGCATATTCCATGCGCATACGCGTTAAATGTGCCATTGGGCTTCGACCAAACTGCTTTTGAGTCAGTCGATGCAAATGAGGCTCCGAACATGGATATAGAGCCGCCACCTGCTCAACGCTCCAATCCTTATGGAGCTGACGTTGGACAAGGTCAAATACACGCCGAAGCCTCAATTGGCTGCGTGATATCGACTCTGAGGGCGGCATGTTTAACATCAGCTCTAACTGAGCCACACTATGCTCACCTACCGCACCACCATAATCGATTGGAAGGTTAATGCTGCGTAGTAACGTTTGGATACATGCATACATCACTTCAGGTGTAGATGAAAGCTGGTAGCGAACATCGCATTCTAATATCGGCCACTCTCTATCAGGAGCAAGAAAAAGCCACGCGATCTGCCAAGGTTCTTCTTCTATACCAAAACCGTTTTCAACACCTGCGGGTACTGTAATCAACGAGCCCGGTTCCAAATCGTATCGATAAGTCCTACTCTCTAGCCACCCTTTACCACGCACCGTATAGAGCAGCATGTGTTTCTTTTGGTTTTTACGATAAACAGAGAAGAAGTCACGACAAGTGGCAATGCCGCACTGCACAATGCCTCTCTCCTCAAGTGCTAATACTCGACTGTGATCAATAAACTCTTGATAAGTTTTTTCTGAAATCGCGTAGCGTTCTTGTTTATCTTCCATGATTTATTGGCTCACATGTGCGTTAGTAGAGAGTTTTACAAAGGTTTTGGATTCCTTTGAAAAATACACCGCCAAATCATGAGGATAAACTACTCGCATTAATCTTTAAGGAGAAATGCGATGCTCTTAACACGCGAATACATCGATAAAGCATTTTGGCAAAAGCTGATTACGATTGGCCTACCTGTTTCACTTCAGTCCATGCTTTTTGCTTTGCTCGGCGTCGTGGATATTTTCATGGTAAGCCTACTCGGAGAATCTGCAACGGCAGCAGTTGGAGTTGGAAATCGTATCTTTTTCTTCAACCTAGCGGTTGTCTTTGGCCTGTGCGGTGCAGTTACCGTACTTGCTTCTCAATACTACGGCTCAGGAAACCTAGCCGGAATTCGCAGAACGTTGGCGCAATCTTGGTTTATTTCCATTTTGGTGACGCTGCCGTTTATCGTTCTTTATGCGATTTTTGATGAAGAGATCGTCTCTTTTATGTCAGACGATCCTGAATACGTCACTTATGCACGTGATTATCTTGTGGTTACGGGCTTTAGCCTCATTGCTACGGCGATAGTAGTACCGATTGAAGCGGTATTGCGCTCCGTGGGCCAAACCAAACTGGCAACCAACGTTAGTATCTCCGCCATTGTCGTTAACGTCGCGCTTAATTATGTTTTGATTTTTGGTTTATTTGGTTTCCCTCAATGGGGCGTATTTGGTGCAGCCGTAGGTAGTTTTGTTTCTCGATTTTTCCAAACCGCCGTCTTGATTTATTTTTTCTACAAACGATATGCTTACCTAATTCCGACTAAGTTCGATTGGGTACAAGGCCGCTTAAAACAGTATCGAAAAAAGTACTTTAAGGTTTCTTTACCCATGTTGGTCCACGATGCACTTTGGACTGGTGGATTGATCGTTTACAGCATCATCTATGGTCAATTGGGCGTTTCAGAACTGGCGATCATCTCATTCTTATCACCGATTGAAGGGGTACTGATTTCAACCTTTATGGGATTTGCGGTCGCTGCATCCGTTCTTCTTGGGAATGATATTGGTGCAAAACATTATGACCGAGTCGAGAAAACGGCGTGGTGGTATGTGTTAACCAGCGCAATCTTAGCCACCTTGCTGTTTTTCCTAGTGTGGTTGAGCTCGCCCATGATTCATCACCTATTGGTACTGAGCCCGTTAACCGATGCAGACATGGCACTTAACGTATGTTTAGTCATGGCGCTAGGTATGATTTTGAGGGTGTTTAACATGGTTGGGATTGGCGGCGTACTAAAGAGTGGCGCTGATATTCGCTATAGCATTTTCATCGACACGTTCGGTCAGTGGGCTATTGGCATCCACCTTACTTATTACACAGGCATGGTGTTAGGGCTGCCTTTGCATTTTGTCTTGATGTCTCTGCTCGCGGAAGAGTTAGTGAAAGGCGTACTGACGACTTACCGTATTCAATCTAAACGTTGGATAAATAATATGGTTGAAGATGACCAATCGGTGACAGCGTAACCAAAAAGACATTAACGAACTCACACCAAAAGGGCTCACCCGTTATGCACGCGTGAGCCCTTTTTATGTGCGGAGAATGCTTGATTAGATGTCCGTAAAGCGATGAATGATTTGGTTTGAACTGCCACGCCATTCGAGATTGAGGTCTTTCTTGTCTTGTTCAAACTTACCATCAATCAAAACATCGATGTATTGCACCACTTCCCTTTGCGCGTTATTCAGTTCCGTCAGCGTGTAGCCAGTCCAAACCCAAATGTCTTTACCTGGGCACTCCTCTCTCACCCTTTTCACTATCTTCAAAATATGAGGCACATTAGCAGGGTGAAGCGGATCTCCACCCGACAACGACAAGCCACGGCGTTTGATACGCGTGTCGTTTAAGTCAGCGATGATTTTGTCTTCCGCTTCTTGCGTGAAAAGTACACCAGAATCCAAACGTTGCGTCGACTGGTTATAACACCCACGGCACTGATGCACACAACCCGACACAAACAGCGTGCAGCGCGTACCCGGTCCGTTAACAACGTCAATTGGATAGTATTGGTGGTAATTCATAATGCGTCTCTGTGTTATCGCGAAAGAGAAAATCAACCTGTTTAAAGTTGATTTTCAAAGTGTTAAAACGAGTGGTAGTAAACCTTACAGGTGTTTAACTCGGCGCTTCACTTCTTCTTGCTTACCGAAGTTAAACGGGCGTGCATCTGGGCTGCCTAGGTAGCCACAAACTCGACGTGTTACTGATACTTTAGTTGAGTCATGGTTACCACAGCTTGGGCAAGTGAAGCCTTTACTTGTACAGTCAAACTCGCCGTTGTAGCCACACTCGTAGCACTCATCAATTGGCGTGTTTGTACCGTAGTAAGGCACTCGGGTGTAACTGTAGTCCCATACGTTTTCTAGTGCTTCAACGTTACGTTGCATGTTCGGGAACTCGCCGTAACAGATAAAGCCGCCGCTTGAGATTTCTGGGTAAGGCATCTCAAAGTCGATCTTGTCGTACGGGTTCACCTTCTTCTCAACATCTAGGTGGAAGCTGTTGGTGTAGTAACCTTTGTCTGTTACGCCTTCAATTACACCGAACTCTTTCGCATCGATGCGGCAGAAACGGCTGCATAGGTTTTCACTTGGCGTTGCATATAAGCTGAAGCCATAGCCAGTTTCGTCAGCCCATTGATTCACAGCATCTTTTAGATGCTTGATGATAGCGACCGCTTTTTCACGCAAAACAGCGTCATCATAAACGTGCGCTTCTGTACCGAATAGCGCGTTAATTGTCTCGTGTACACCGATGTAACCAAGAGAAATAGACGCACGACCGTTCTTGAAGATATCTGCGATTGAGTCGTCTGCTTTCAAGCGAACACCACATGCGCCTTCCATGTATAGGATTGGGGCCACGCGTGCTTTCACGTTTTCAAGGCGAGAGATACGTGTCTCTAGTGCTTTACGAGCAAGACGTAGGCGGTCATTTAGAAGCTCGTAGAATTTCTCTTCGCTTCCGTTTGCACGGATAGCGATACGAGGAAGGTTCAAGCTCACGACGCCAAGGTTGTTACGACCTTCGTGAATCAGCTCACCGTTTTCTTCGTAAGTACCAAGGAAGCTACGGCAACCCATTGGCGTTTTGAATGAACCGGTTACTTCCACTACTTTGTCGTAGTTAAGAATGTCTGGGTACATACGCTTAGACGCACACTCAAGCGCAAGTTGCTTGATGTCGTAGTTTGGATCTTCTGATTTGTGGTTCAAACCATCTTTGATGCCGAATACAAGTTTAGGGAATACCGCTGTTTTACGGTTCTTGCCTAGACCTGCAATACGATTCTTCAGAATCGATTTCTGGATCAGGCGGGATGCCCAGCTTGTACCAAGACCAAAACCGAACGTAACGAATGGGGTTTGTCCATTCGCTGTATGCAGCGTGTTTACTTCGTATTCTAGAGATTGAAATGCGTCGTAACACTCTTTCTCAGTGCGCGCTTTTGCGAACTCTTCTGGCTCAGCAATGTTCCACTCTTTTGCAATCTCTAGGTGTTTCTCGTAGCTTGTGATTACGTACGGTTCTAGAACCTCATCAATACGGTTGATGGTTGTACCGCCGTAAATGTGGCTCGCGACTTGAGCAATGATTTGTGCTGTTACCGCTGTTGCAGTCGAAATTGATTTTGGCGTATCAATCTCAGCGTTACCCATTTTAAAACCATGCGTCAGCATGCCTTTAAGATCGATAAGCATACAGTTAAACATTGGGAAGAACGGTGCGTAGTCTAAATCGTGGTAGTGAATGTCACCCACTTCGTGCGCTTGAACCACATCGCGAGGAAGAATGTGCGTCTTCGCGTAGTGTTTCGCTACGATACCAGCCAACAAGTCACGTTGAGTCGGAATTACTTTGCCGTCTTTGTTCGCGTTCTCGTTGATTAGATCCAGATTACTTTCTTCAATCAAACCTTCGATTTCGCGAGTTAGTGCACTTTGCTTCTCACGAGCGATGTCGCGATCGTGGCGATATTCAATGTAAGAACGCGCTAGGGCTTTGTAAGGACCTTGCATGAGTTCATTTTCGACTAAGTCTTGAATCTCATGGATGTGAACTTCATCGTGTTCTCTTAACTGTAACTCGACAGCAAGAGCCACATTAAGAGCATAAATAGCGACATCTTTATCTTTGTTTTCCGCTGCTGCTTCAACTGCTGCTTGGATACGATCCCTGTTGAACGGAGCTCTTGATCCGTCGCGTTTGATTACGATTGGTTTCACTTTGTTCTCCTTACCCGAGCATACTCACAGAGTTATCCACAAACACACTATATGGGGTCATTTTTTATTCTGGCAACACAATATATTGTGGCGTATTTAACGAGAAGCACCACTCGAAAACATTGATTTTGATCAATAAAGATTGGCTAGCGAACAAGAAGAAATCGATCTTATTGGCGTTGATCTCAGTTGCGAAGAAAACCATGAAAATTGCAAAATTGGTACTAAATCTACTTGCTATTTTTGGAGGTCTTGTAGGATAAAGGATGGAAAGGAATACGCTAAAAGATAGGAGTGCAACAGGCCAAAATGCGATCACTTTTTGTTACGTTAATATTACTTTTTAGTTCTCTTTCATTTGCTCAAAACTCCATCAATCTAACCAGTTGGAACATAGAATGGTTATCGATAGATGGTGGAAAAGTGTCGAGAACACCACAAGATTTTGAAAAGCTGACCCACTATGTGGATAAAACACAAGCCGACATTTTTGCTTTTCAAGAAGTCGAAAGTGCTGCTGCCATCCAAAAAGCCGTTGGCAATGACTTCACTATTTATCTTTCCGATCGTTCAAACGCCTCCAACCGACACCTTCAGTTTAACGACACCAACCAATACACAGGCTTTGCCGTGCGCAATGGCGTAAGCGTATTAGACAAGCCAGACTTCTCTATCACACGAGGCAACAGCAAGCTTCGCTTCGCGAGCTACCTTGTTTTAAATCCAAACCAAGAAAACGAGACTCACCTACTCTCTGTACATCTGAAAGCGGGTTGCAGTGGCGCGTATCGTAATAACCGCGATTGTAAGATAGTGAAACAACAAGGACAGGCACTAGCTAAGTGGATAAAGGCGCGCGAGGACAACAAACAACATTATGTCGTGCTTGGCGACTTTAACCACAACTTGGGTTATCAAGGAGATTGGTTGTGGGACGTGATATCGGACAATACTAGTGCAAAGCTAGTGACTAAAGACACTAAAGCGGAATGTAAAGTGCGCTCTAATCGTAATCCGAATAAAACCCACCAATTCCGCTCGGTGATAGACCACATCATTGCGAGTGGTGATTTAAAGGCGTCGTCTGGTGTTCAAACCGTTTTCAAAACACAAGATGTACTCGACTATAAACTGAGTGACCATTGCCCGGTTTCTACGACACTCACTTTTTAGCGTTTAAGTACTCTTTTTAACGTTGAAGTACTTTCTTTATTGACGAACCACTCTTTTAGCGGTGAATGACCCAACCAACATTGCCGCTATAAAGAGCAGAACTTGTGTGTTGCCAGTAAAAAGGCTGGCAACCGCAGGACCAGGACACACACCCAGTAAGCCCCAACCAATACCAAACAGTGCTGCACCACCGACTAACTTTTTGTCTATCGTTTTAGAAGTCGGACAGACAACCTCATCACCAAACACAGATTCGCTTCTTGGCTTTATTAATAAAAGATAAGCAGGAACGAACACAACAAGTGCTCCGCCCATAACGAAGGCTAAGCTTGGGTCCCATGAACCGGTAATATCAAGAAAGCCGATCACTTTTGCCGGATCTGCCATACCAGAGACCACCATACCAATACCAAAGAGCACACCAGAAAATGCAACAACGGACATTTGCTTAATACTTTTCATTACGTGAGTTTTCATAACGACACTATTCCTCACGATACTAGCAAGACGGTTAACATGGCTGTGGCCATAAAAGTACACGTCGCGACCACAGAACGGATTGAGAAACGCCCTATTCCACAAATGCCATGGCCACTAGTACAACCATTGCCGATACGCGTACCAACACCGACTAACAAGCCAGCAACGATAACTAAAATAAGAGAACCGCTGTACTGATCTGGTACATGCCCGCCAAGAACATAAACAGCAAACAAGCCACCTAATACCATCGCAATTAAAAAAACAATTCGCCAAACGCGGTCTGCGCTCTCAACGGCACCGTTTAAGATCCCACTGATCCCAGCAGTCTTGCCAGTAAATAGCATCAGTGTTATCGCTGATACGCCAACTATTATGCCGCCCAAAAGCGACATCCAAGGAACTTCAAACATAGCATCCGCCAAACTAATTACTTACAGAAAACTTGCTTAAACGCTTCGACCAGCGGACCAACTCTTTCATCAGAAATTGAATAAAATACCTGCTGAGAAACCTTCCTAGCTTTAATGATGTCGTGCTTTCTCAATACGGTGAGATGTTGTGAAAAAGCAGATTGGCTTAATGATGAACCTTCAAACAGTTCACCAACCCCTTTCTCGCCTTCAATCAGCTTACACATCACGATTAGGCGCTCTGGATGAGCCATAATTTTAAGCAGCTCACTCGCTTCGGTCGCACTTTGTAGCATACTGTCGCCCATTCTTATGCCTCTTCATTACTACATTACATTTTATTAGATATTACTAATTAATATTATTAAGTCAATGCTAATGTAGATTAAATAACATTAGACTCAGCTAATTTATTTAAGTAAGGTGTAGGCGTTTTCGATCATTCAGCAGGAGAAATCCATGAGCAAAATCGTGATTATTGGTGGGGTTGCTGGCGGTGCATCTGCAGCAGCTCGCGCTCGTCGTCTTAGTGAAGACGCAGAAATCATTATGTTTGAACGCGGTCCATTTGTGTCATTTGCAAACTGTGGCTTACCCTATCACATTGGTGGCGATATCCAAGAGCGCAGCAAACTGCTTCTTCAAACGCCTGAGAGCTTTCTAGCGCGTTTCAATGTTGATGTCCGTGTGATGAACGAAGTGGTTTCTATTAACCGTCAAGACAAAACGGTTACGGTTAACAATTTGCTTGATGGCTCGGAATACCAAGAGAGCTACGACTTTCTTCTACTCAGCCCTGGCGCAGGTCCAGTTGTGCCGCCTATTCCGGGTATTGATAACCCGTTAACGCACTCGCTGCGCAATATTCCAGATATGGATCGCATCATTAAAACGATCGAAACCAACAAAGTTGAACACGCTACGGTCGTTGGTGGTGGTTTTATCGGTTTGGAAATGATGGAAGCCTTCCACCAGCTAGGCATAAAAACCACATTAGTTGAAATGGCGGATCAAGTGATGACGCCCGTTGACCGTGAAATGGCTGGCTTCGCACATGCTGAAATTCGTGAGAAAGGCATCGACCTTAAACTTGGCGTCGCACTTGAGTCGGTGAAATTCGTACCTAACGAGCACGTGGCAAGTTTCGACTCTGGTGAGAGCGAAAAACACCAACATCTAGAAGGTGAATTGGAATTAACACTAAACAACGGTGAAAGACTCACCACCGATATTTTGATTATGGCAATTGGTGTTCGCCCCGAGACCAAATTAGCGAAAGAAGCTGGCTTAGAAATCGGCGCTCTTGGTGGTATTTATACCAATGAATACATGCAAACCAGCGATCCTTCGATCTACGCTGTCGGCGACGCGGTAGAAGAGAAAGACTTTGTGACTGGCGAGCAAACTCTAGTGCCACTTGCGGGCCCGGCAAACCGTCAAGGCCGAATTGCAGCAGACAACATGCTTGGCCGCCAAGAAACTTACCAAGGTACGCAAGGCACGGCGATCTGTAAGATTTTTGATTTAGCCGTCGCTTCTACTGGTAAAAACGAGAAACAGCTGAAACGTGAAAACATCGCTTATGAAAAAGTGTATGTGCATACAGCAAGTCACGCGAGTTACTACCCAGGTGCAGAAACCGTGTCATTCAAAATGCTGTTTGATCCAGTAACAGGTAAAATATTAGGTGCGCAAGCAGTAGGTAAAGGCGGTGTTGATAAACGTATCGACGTAATGGCAGTTGCTCAGCGTGCTGGTATGACGGTAGAGCAACTGCAACACCTCGAGCTAACTTACGCGCCACCTTATGGCTCTGCTAAAGATGTAATTAACCAAGCGGCGTTTGTGGCAAATAACATCATCAAAGGCGATGCGACCGCGATTCATTATGATGAAATGGATTCACTGACAGAAGACCAACTGTTACTTGATGTTCGTAATCCTGGTGAATTGGAGTCCGTTGGTTATCTTGAAGGTGCAATTAATATTCCTGTCGATCAACTACGTCGTCGCATGCACGAACTTCCTAAAGACAAAGAGATCGTGATTTACTGTCAAGTTGGGTTACGCGGTAACGTAGCATACCGTCAGCTGGTCAACAATGGTTACAAAGCCCGCAACTTGATTGGTGGATACAGAACTCTCAAATTTGCTCGCTTATAACTTGATAATAAAAAAGAGAAAACCACGTGCTTGGTTTTCTCTTTTTTTGCAGGAAAGAAAGCGTAGATCATTCACCTTCAATTGCCAAACGGACTGCTGCTTGAGCATGGATAGAAGTGGTATCGAGTAGTGTAACATCGGTGTGACTTTGGTTTACAAGTAAGGCAATTTCAGTACACCCGAGAATCACAGCTTCAGCTCCCTGCTCTTTTAGTTTTTCAATAATTTGCAAGTATATCGTCCTTGACTCCTCTTTGATTTCACCTTGGCATAACTCTTTATAAATAATGTTATGTACTTTAGAGCGGTCGTCTTGATCGGGAATGATGACATCAAGCCCATAGAGGTCTGAAAGCCTTCCTTTATAAAAGTCTTGCTCCATTGTGAATTGAGTACCAAGGAGTCCGACCTTTTGAACCCCTTTCTCACGAAGTAACTCAGCAGTCGCGTCTGCGATATGTAGTATGGGGATATTAATACTGGCTTCAATTTGAGGCGCAACTTTGTGCATTGTGTTAGTACAAATAAGAATGAAGTCAGCGCCCCCTTTTTCTATTGAAGATGCAGCATCAGATAGAATGCTTGCCGTTTCTTCCCATTTACCTTGATGTTGAAGTTTCTCTATCTCCGAAAAATTCACGCTATACATACAAATTTTTGCGGAATTTAGGCCGCCTAACGCCTCTTTGACTCCTTCGTTGATCAATTTGTAATAACTAAGCGTCGACTCCCAGCTCATACCACCTAGAAGACCGATAGTTTTCATATAACTCTCCAATCGTTATACACCACCGTGCCAGGGGTGTTTTTACAAAAAAAATCAGCCACTTAAATAAGCAGCATTCAAGCGTCTTCACTATTGAGCATTGGGTAACACGAAAATAAAATCATTCCCACAAGGACCGCTACGCGATTCTCATATATCCTCGCAATATCGTTACTGCATTTCCAGAAAGCTTAACGTGCTCAGTGCTTAACAACTCTGTATGAACGACCCCACTTCTCTTAGAGGCTTGGAAGCCTTTCAGTTGCTTTTTGTTGAGCTTTTTAGCCCAGTAAACACATAAAGCACAATGTGCAGAGCCTGTAACTGGGTCCTCGTTAACACCCACCCAAGGCGCGAAGTATCGAGAGACAAAATCGGCGTCAGTGCTTGATTGAGCAGTGATGACGACGCCACGGCCTTTTTGTTTAAGCAGCGCACCAAAATCAGGGTCGAGTTGTTCAAGCACAAATTCATCATTAATGACGACCAACTGCTTATTATCAAACTGACCGTAGGCGACTACATTGGCGGCATCTAGCCCCAAACCATGAAGTAAGTCTTTGTTAATACTAGCTCGCATATCTAAAGTTGGAGCAGGAAACACCAAATGAATTTCTTCATGATCGAGTTGTGCAGTTAAAACCCCAGATAGCGTAACGAACTCAATCGTATCTCCAGTATTATATAACCCCTGCTCTTTCAGAACGTGCGCCGTTGCAAGTGTGCCGTGTCCACACAAAGCAACTTCCGTCCTCGGTGTAAACCAACGAAGTTGCATTGTACTGAGTGACAGAAATGCCGTTTCAGATAACGACATCTCGGCCGCGATGGCCAACATCGTTTCCTCATCAAGGCTTGACTCTGTGATACAAACACCCGCGGGATTACCTTTGAAAACCTCTGATGTAAACGAGTCAACCTGAAAAATTTTAACTTCCACGAAATATCCTTAAGTTCTATCAAACACGTAATTCTGTATCACGTGATTTTTAATATCTGTTGTTTGAGCGAAAAAAACCTATGAAATTTTCTACCAACCTTATAGGTCTTGTTGGAAGCGCTAACAAACAGGAGAATGTAGTTAATTATGCAAAACGTAAAAAGCCATCATCAATGTGACTCAATTGGATATCTTATCGGAGTTTTCGGCGTTTCTTTAGTTCTAATATGGATTGGTATTTATAAATTCACACCTACAGAGGCCAAGCTTATACAACCGCTCGTTGAAAATCATTTTCTGATGAGTTGGTTGTATGATGTGATGTCAGTTCAAGCCGTATCAAACATCATTGGCGCAACAGAAATCATTGTCGCTATTGGATTAATCGTTGGCCTTAAAAACACACGAGTCGCTTATTTTTCTGGCATAGCCGCCGCAATTATTTTTCTTGCGACACTCAGCTTTCTAATTACGACACCGAATACATGGAAAGTGTCTGATGGGGTTTTGGTGACAAACTTCTTTTTAGTAAAAGATATTCTATTTTTAGCTATTGCGATTAGCGTCATCGAACGAAACAAGCCAAACAGAGAATAACTCTAAATAGTTCGAAATCTTGTTTTTCCAGAACGTAGCCTGAAAGGTGCAAACGACTTACAAGTCGAATGGTTCTGTCAATAACTCTAAACAAAGGCTCTTAAATTTAGAGTGTTTAAGAGTCTTTGCCTCTTAATTATGCGAAACAACATCCTAGCGTAAAGTGAAAAGAAAAGCCTTTCACTCTACTGCTAAGGTTTATTGATACTTTGCCGAAGTAATGAACTCACCGAATGTCTCGCACCATACAACAACCGTATTGTATTCAGAAATTGAAGTGCTTTGAGGAACCTCAACAACGAAGTTATCGAACGTTTTGACATCACCAATTAAGCTCATCTCAGATTTAAGGTCATTAAACTCTTGTTCCGTTTCGACAAACTTAGGAGATAGATAGAGTTTATAGTCTGGTCCGGGAGCGAGTTTTCCTACCAACGTAATGACTTCAGAACTCAAATGAATTTCTCCCTCTCCCCAATGAAAAGCATCGCTACCTTTGAGTTCCCTCTTAAACACTGCGCTGTATTCTGCACCTTGCTTGCTCTTAGCAACTTGTTCATCGGTCGGCGCAGGTGGTGCAATAAGGATCGGTAAAGTATAGATACCTATCGCAATGCCAATAGAAACTGCCACTAAGTGACTGATTGTTAATTTAATTATATTTTTCAAGGTCATAAGCATCTTCTTATTAGTTTTACTACTTGAAATTAGATTCAAATCGGCCTTATCTGTCTATTATCGAGCAGCATAATGTCATTAACATTATACACAAGCTATGCGCACTAAATGCAGACTGAGCACAATTAAAAACGGCTGATAATTAATATCAGCCGTTTGCTTATCGGAAATGTCGTTGTGCCGGTTTGCTCACTATTCCGCTTCCACCAAAGCGATCTTATCGGATGTCGATTTTTCCAATTTTATCGCAATAAACTTAGAGGTTGGCGTAAACGTTCTATCCCCATAACTTTCCAAAGGAACTAATGGGTTTGTTTCTGGATAGTAAGCCGCCGCCTGACCTGCTGGTACATCATAGGCAACAAGCGTAAATCCGCTCACACGGCGCTCAACGCCATCTTCCCACAGTGACACCATGTCCACTTTGTCGCCCGGTTCAAAACCGAGTTTACGAATATCCGCTTCATTGATAAACAGCACTTCGCGCATACCAAATACTCCACGATAACGGTCATTCAAGCCGTAAAGTGTCGTATTGTATTGGTCGTGTGAGCGCATGGTTTGCAAGATCAAATCTGGCTTTTGGCCTTTTTCGAGTATCGCTTCGCTGATCAACTGTTTCGGCAACTCGCTAGAGCTGAACTGTGCTTTGCCGCTTGGTGTATTCCATCGACGCTCGGCAGCTGGGTTTACCAAGTGGAATCCACCCGGGTGTTTAAGCTTATGGTTAAAGTCGGTAAAGCCCGGAATCGTGTCGGCAATCAAATCGCGAATACGGTCGTAATCTTCAATCGCCCACAACCAATCAATTGGTTTTGCCCCGAGTGTCGCATTGGCAATACCGGCAATAATCGCTGGTTCTGAACGCAAATGCTCCGAACGCGGTTTTAGCTGACCAAATGAGATATGTACCATGCTGAAGGTATCTTCAACCGTCACGCCTTGTGGGCCAGTCGCTTGCTGATCAATCTCAGTACGGCCTAAGCATGGAAGAATAAGCGCATCTTTACCTGTGACAAGGTGAGAACGATTTAACTTCGTCGAAATGTGTACGGTTAAATTACAGTTTCGCATCGCGTTGTGCGTACGTTCTGTGTCTGGCGTTGCTTGTGCAAAGTTACCGCCCAAACCGATAAATACTTTCGCTTGCCCTTCTTCCATCGCTTTAATGGCTTGCACAGTGTTGTGGCCTTCACCACGCGGGACGTCAAAGTTAAATCGACTTTCAATGCGATCCAACAACAGACCTGAAGGTTTTTCATCAATGCCCATCGTACGGTCGCCCTGAACGTTACTATGACCACGCACTGGTGAAAGACCCGCGCCCGGCTTACCAACGTTACCTCGTAACAATTGCACGTTTGCGACTTCTTTAATGGTTGGTACAGAGTGACGATGCTGAGTCAACCCCATCGCCCAACACATGATCACACGTTCTGCACGTCGATACATGCTCGCTACCATCTCGATTTCACTTAAATCAAGACCCGATTGTTCCGCGATGTGTTCCCAAGAGGTTGCGTCCACTTCAGCCAAATACTCATCAATACCTATCGTGTGTTGCTTGATGAACTCACGGTCAAATACCGCTTTGCCACCGTTTTGCAATGCCTCGCGTTCCCATTGCAACAAGAATTTCGCGATGCCACGAAACACTGCCATGTCTCCACCTAAAGCAGGACGCAGGTACGCCGTGTTGGTAGGCTCTGAGCCGTTACTCAACATCTCAATCGGCATTTGTGGGTTTTGGAAACGCTCTAATCCGCGCTCTTTCAGCGGGTTTAGACAGATAACCTGTGCACCACGTTTTACCGCTTCGCGCAGAGGTTCAAGCATTCGTGGGTGATTCGTGCCCGGGTTTTGACCAATCACAAAAATCGCGTCGGCTTCTTCAAAATCATCAAAGATCACTGTGCCTTTACCAACGCCAATGGTGTCTTTCATCCCTATTGCACTGGCTTCGTGACACATGTTGGAACAATCTGGGAAGTTGTTGGTACCGAATGCGCGCACAAATAGCTGATACAAAAACGCCGCTTCGTTGCTTGCACGACCAGAGGTATAAAACTCAGCTTGGTGTGGCGAATCCAATTGATTGAGATGTTTCGCCACAAGAGAAAAAGCCTCATCCCAAGAGACTGGCACGTAGTGATCGGATTCAGCATCGTATCGCATTGGGTGCGTGATACGGCCTTGGTATTCCAACCAGTAATCGGTTTGAGTTGAGAGAGAAGAAGCGCTGTGATTGGCAAAAAACTCAGGATCAACCAGACGATTGGTCGCCTCCCAGTTTACCGCTTTCGCGCCATTCTCACAGAAATTGACTTTACCACTATCTGGCGACTCACCCCATGCACATCCCGGGCAGTCGAAACCGCCATTTTGGTTGGTTTTGAGCATAGTGCGAATGTTTTTAACTGCATTTTCACTGCCCCACCAACTTCTGGTTACGGCTTTCAGTGCACCCCAACCACCAGCTGGACCTTTGTATGCTTTTATTTGTTCTTTTTGGCTCACGACTTTACTCCTCGCAGATATACCAGCAAGCAGGGTGCCCGTGAAAACAAGCGCGTTATTTATTGAGATAATGCGGAAGTATTGAAGGGCTTAGTTTCTAATCCATGTATTTTTTAATCCAAATAAGTAACCACTCAACATGCTCTCGCTTGTCCGAGCGTTTACTTATCTAGATTCTTGATATCGGATACCCGCCTACTGTTTCTATGACTGGTAGATTCAATTCGCATTGTTGCGTCTTGATCTAAATCAAAGATTAAGTCGATATTCAATATGCGTCCAATTGATAATCCTGACCGAGTGATAAACAAAATCTATGACGAATTTTTCCACTGACGGTTATCACATTTTTAATCAATACAATTTATGAGGTTAATCGTTTTCCCATTCGATTCCACCTAGTTCGATTAACGAACTCAATAAAATCGGCACTCTTGATAATAGATAATATCTATCACACTATAGATACTTTAAATTTGACCCTAATTAATATCAGGAATAGCCTTGATTCAGATCAATTTTGAGTGTGGTTTTATTCTTGACTTGGTTTTGGTTTTCCATTCCCTAGTTAAAACGCTCCAGCGCTTAAAAAGTACGGTAGTGCTGTGCCCTTTTTAGGGAGTTCCCCCGTACATGTGACTCACAACGCAAGGTTAACAAGCCATTATGGATATCAAACAACTTAAATATCTCATCGCACTTGAACAGACCAAACACTTTGGTCAAGCCGCCGCATTGTGCCACATTACGCAGCCTACCTTGTCCATGAGGATCCGAAGCTTAGAGGAAGAACTCGATCTCGAATTAATCCAAAGAAGTCAACGATTTGAAGGATTTACAGAAGCCGGAGAACGCATTTTGGCTTGGGCAAAAACCGTCTTAGCAGCTCATGATGGATTGCAAGCCGAAGCCGCCAACTGCCGTGGTCAATTGGTCGGCTCTCTTCGGCTTGGAATGGTGCCACTCGCCAGCCAAAACCCTATGCAATTGCTCAAACCATTAGCTCAACAGTTCCCTGAGTTACGCTTTCAAATACTCTCCATGACGACCGAACAGATCATAGACCAACTCAATCGAAATCAACTTGATTTGGGGATGTGTTATGTCGATCAAGTTAACACCGCTTACTTCGATGTTATCGAGCTCGACTCGACCAAACTTGGCGTTTTATTCGATGAGCGTCATTTTGATTTTGCCGAATCTGAAGTGTTATGGGAGTCACTCAATAACATTCCGCTAGGGCTGCTTTCGAAGGGCATGCACTATCGCCACTCCATTGATCTTAGCTTTGTGAGTAAAGGGCTGGTTCCGCAAACCGTCATTGAAAGTAACTCCACCTTTCACTTGATCCAAGCAGTAACCAGTGGCCTTTGTTGCGCCATTATGCCGCTGAATTGTGGATTGGAAGAGTTGAACGATACGCTTCGCATTATCCCTATCGAAGAAGCCGCCGTTCACGCCCCGCTAGGTTTGTTAAAGCGAAAACAAGAACCGTTCTCCGCGCTAACCGATCAGTGCTTCGCAGAAGCAAAAAACATATTCAATCGATAACAAGAATCCACACGTCAATTTTTGGCATACATAACGGCTTATGAGGTGATTTCATGAGATGTACTACTCAATCTTATTTTGAACTGTCCGATTTCAATCAAGCACCACCTCAACCAAGTGCGTTCAATTACCGAGAATTGATTGATGGCCGCCCAGTGCAACAAATGTCGCTGGCGAGTGAATCCGCCTTAGCTATCAGCTATAACGGCATTAGCCAAGCGGTCATGATGGTGACGCCAGGCCATCTGGAAGACTTCGTGAAAGGATTTAGCCTAAGCACAGGCATCGTCCACGATTTCAAAGAGATTAAAGACATTGAAATTGGTGGCGATCACGAATCTCACTATGCGGAAGTGGAAATCAGCAACCGCGCTTTCTGGGCGTTAAAAACACAGCGCCGAAATCTTGCCGGCACAACCGGATGCGGCATTTGTGGTGTAGAGGCTCTGGAACAAGCTTTGCCTGATTTGGCACCGCTAACACCGTCTCTTCCTCCGCGCTCCGATGTATTTGAAGGGCTGCGAGACAAAGTCGCACTGCATCAAGAAGCCGCACGTGAATCTGGCGCGTTACACGCCGCTTTATTTGCAGATTTACAAGGCAACATCAAGTTGTGCCGAGAGGACATCGGCCGTCACAACGCGCTAGATAAGTTGATTGGCGCATTGGCCAACAATCACATCGAGCCTCAAAGTGGCTTCGCTATCATGACAAGCCGTTGCAGCTTAGAGTTGATCCACAAAGCCGTTCGCGCGCGTATCCCCACTCTGGTTTGCTTATCTGCACCTACAGCGTTAACTGTCGAATGGGCAAGAAGAAACCATTTGAACCTAATTCACTTACCAAAACACGGCTCGCCACGTCTATACAGCCCTGCGCCTTAACACGTCAACCTAGCCAAATTCCTAATATTTCTAACAGAGACCTCCGGGTTTCTGTTGTTTGCTTCTCGTTCCCAATTGATACTTAGCGACAAGCCACTATTCTCTCCAACCAAACGTGCTCACCCCTTGTCAGCACTAAGCTTGCGTATATTAACCTGCTTGCATTTGAACGCTTTCCAATCCGATAGAACCCTGTCAAAGACCCATAGATTAGTAAGGATTTTGTGTGACTCTTTTCACGCTTTTCCGCCTTACTAGGCATTTCTAGGAATTTTTCCTAGCCGATCTAGGCAACCATCTCATGTGCCTCACAAAACCACTCTCTAGAATTCCGCTCAGTCAAAGGTAACAAGAGCGCATAACGGTCTCCGTTGTGTTTCTAAAACAATTACAAGAGAGTTCATCATGTTAAAATTCCTCGAACAGGTGCGGAAGCCGACCCTCGATCTTCCCGTCGAAGTTAGAAGAAAGATGTGGTTTAAACCGTTCATCCAATCTTACTTGGTCGTATTCATCGGCTACCTAACCATGTACTTGATTCGTAAGAACTTCAATGTCGCGCAAAACGACATGATCTCAACTTACGGTTTGAGCATGACAGACCTAGGTCTTATTGGCCTTGGCTTCTCCATCACATACGGCATCGGTAAAACCGTTGTGTCTTACTACGCTGACGGTAAGAACACCAAGCAATTCCTCCCTTTTATGCTGATCCTTTCTGGTCTTGCAATGCTTGGTTTCAGCTTCAGCATGGGCGGCGGTAGTGCAAGCCTGTTCTTGATGGTGGCTTTCTACGCTCTAAGTGGTTTCTTCCAAAGTACTGGTGGCCCTTCTAGTTACTCAACCATTACAAAATGGACACCTCGTAACAAACGCGGCTCTTACCTCGGCTTGTGGAACATGTCACACAACGTTGGTGGTGCGGGCGCAGCGGGTGTTGCTCTTTTCGGTGCCAACTACCTATTCGACGGGCACGTAATCGGCATGTTCGTGTTCCCTTCTATCATCGCGATCATCGTCGGCTTTATCGGTATGCGCTTTGGTAGCGACTCTCCAGAAGCTTACGGTCTAGGTAAAGTAGAAGAACTTTTCGATGAAGCAGTGAGTGAAGAAGACACCGCCGCTGAAGAAAACCAGATGACCAAAAAAGAAATCTTTGTTGAATACGTTCTTAAAAACAAAGTTATCTGGCTACTTTGCTTTGCCAACATCTTCCTTTACATCGTGCGTATCGGTATCGACCAATGGTCAACGGTATACGCATACCAAGAGCTTGGTCTTTCAAAAGAAACGGCAATCTCTGGCTTTACTCTGTTCGAAGTCGGTGCGCTTGTGGGTACTTTGATGTGGGGTTACTTATCTGACCTAGCAAACGGTCGCCGCGCATTGGTAGCTTGTGTGTCTCTTGGCTTGATCATCGTATCGCTTGAGTTCTACCAACACGCCACTAGCGAGTTCATGTACTTAGCCTCTCTATTTGTATTGGGCTTCTTGGTGTTTGGTCCGCAACTTCTTATCGGTGTTGCCGCGGTTGGTTTTGTCCCTAAAAAAGCAATCAGTGTGGCTGACGGCGTAAAAGGTACATTCGCTTACCTAATCGGTGACAGCTTCGCGAAACTTGGTCTCGGTATGATTGCAGACGGTACACCTATCTTCGGCTTAACAGGTTGGAAAGGTACCTTCGCAGCCCTAGATACCTCCGCCATGATTTGTATTGTTTTGCTTGCTTTCGTCGCTATCGCGGAAGAGAAGAAGATTCGACACGCGAAGAAGCTTCAACTTGCACAAAACCAAGCCTAACTTCTCTGCGCGCTTTACTTCGGTAAAGCGCGCAAGATCATTAAAAAGCATGGCTCAATTCAGTATCATTAAAGATTTTTCTATTGGCTCCTGTTGGAGCTTATTGTTGTTAGTCGTCTGCTCTATTTGGTTGTAATAATGATTCATGTTGCTCTAGTTGATGATCACGTCATCGTGCGTTCAGGTTTCGCACAATTATTAAATTTAGAAAGTGATATTACCGTTGTTGGTGAATTCGGCTCTGTCGCCGAAGCGCGAAAAGGCTTGCCTGCGGTACACCCTCATGTCGTCATCCTAGATATCTCCATGCCAGATGAAAGCGGCTTAAACTTTCTCAGCGAAATACCAACTGGCATTGCCTGCGTGATGCTTAGCGTGCATGACTCCCCTGCGATGGTGGAAAAATCACTAAAGCTAGGTGCAAAAGGCTATCTTAGTAAACGCTGTAGCCCAGACGAACTTATTCAAGCCGTGAGAACCAGTGCTTCTGGCGGCTGTTACCTCACATCAGATATTGCACTTAAACTTGCAACGCCTAGAGACAACACCACCTCTCTATGCCAACTGACAAAACGTGAAAACGAGGTATGTCAGCTACTTGCCACTGGGTTGGATGTAAAGTCTGTCGCGGCAGAGCTTGGCTTGAGCCACAAGACTGTGCATGTTCATCGTGCGAATGCCATCGACAAACTCGGCGTGAAAAACAACGTTGAGCTCGCCAAACTATTTTCTCAAGAGTCCTTTTAATGCGAGCTTATGCTGTTACCACCATTTGCGGACTTTTTGTTATGGCTTGCGCCTGGTTTTGCTTGTGGGTGATTGCCTATTACTTTGTCAATGATCCCGAGTTGGCGATCTTATTGTTTCCTTTCGCTTTACGATTAGGTGTCGCCCTTCACACTCGTACCGCTTATTGGCCGACGATTTACCTTTCGGAGTGGGGACTTTCCATCGCACTTGCGATGTTACTGGGTCAACCGCAGTGGCTTACCGTGCTGATTGCGAGCATTGCCAGTATCCCGGTCACACTGATTGCGAAAAAATACTACTACGGTGACCAAAACCGCCACTTAGCCGTAATGGGCGTTGTGATCATCATTACCGCCTTCATCAACGTAATGGCGGTCGGCTTTCACGTGCCTTCTGTTTACATGGTGTGGTTAGCCAGTATTTCTGGTGGGCTGATGCTGGTTCCTATGTGCTACCTGTTGTGGAGCTATTTGTTCCAAAGTCGTTGGTCTCCGCTTAGCTCTCTCCTACTTAGTAATGCCGTTGTATTTCAGGTGCGTCATATCGTGCTTTATGCGCTGCTTTTGATCGGCAGTATTTTGGTGCAAACCAGTTTACCTGAAGAGCTAAAACGATTTGCGCCATTTTGTATGGCTATCCCAATTATCGTGTTGGCACTTCGTTACGGCTGGCAAGGAGCCCTGCTCGCCACCATGCTCAACAGCATTGCGCTGATTGCGGCTCGCAGCGGCGTATCAAATCTAGAAATCACCGATTTGTTATTATCTCTCTCGGCGCAAACCATCACCGGCATTATGCTCGGCTTAGGGGTTCAGAAACAAAAAGACCTCAATCACAAACTGCGCGGCGAACTTGCACGCAATCAGAATTTGTCTCGCCAGCTTATCAAAGCGGAAGAATCGGTAAGACGCGATATTGCGCGCGAGCTACATGACGAAATTGGACAGAACATCACGGCGATCCGCACACAAGCCAACATCATTAAGCGGGTAAATAACACAGAAACAAGCGTGGGTTGCGCCGACATGATCGAAGGGCTTTCCCTCAACGTGTACGACACCACTAAGCGACTGTTAAGCAAGCTAAGACCAAAAATGCTGGATGATTTGGACTTGAAAGAATCCGTCGAGCAACTGACGCGAGAGATGGAATTTGCCAATCACGGAACGACTGTTCAACTGAACTGGCAAGGCGATTACACCAACTTGAGTGACACGCTCAAAGTCACCCTATTCCGTTTATGCCAAGAGTCATTGAATAACGCCGCCAAATATGCAGAAGCGCAGTTGATCACTATTGAACTGACGATCGGAGAAGCGGCGGTGTCATTGATGATTCACGATGATGGTGTCGGCTTCAAAGTTCAGGACAGCATGAAAGGCATGGGCGTTCGCGGCATGCAAGAGCGTGTGCACGCGTTAGGTGGAAAAATGGTTATCTACTCCACCAGCGATCAAGTGATCGGCACACAAATCAGCATTACTTTACCTAAGGTGTAACTCAAGATGTTTGGATTTTTACGTTCACCTAAATTTACTCAACCGAGTCTGAGCAACGAGCAAATCGACCAGCGTTACCGCCATTGGCGTTTGCACATTATGTTGGGGATGTACATCGGCTACGCAGGTTTCTACTTTACTCGTAAGACCTTTAACTACGCCGCACCAGCGATGATTACCGATCTTGGCTTAGATAAGGGCGATTTGGGCCTTATCGGTACGCTTTTCTACATTACTTACGGCTGCTCGAAGTTTATTTCCGGTACGATTTCAGATCGCTCTAACCCTCGTTATTTCATGGGATTAGGATTGATTGCGACAGGTCTGGTCAATATCGCGTTCGGTTTTTCTAGCTCACTCGCGGCTTTCATTACTCTGTGGATCTTAAACGCGTGGTTCCAAGGCTGGGGCTGGCCTTCATGCTCCAAGCTGTTAACCACTTGGTATTCACGCTCCGAGCGTGGCTTCTTATGGGCGATTTGGAACACCGCACACAACGTTGGTGGCGCTCTGATCCCTATTTTGGTGGGCTATTTAACGTTGCACTACAGCTGGCGTGAAGGCTTTATTCTACCCGGCATCATCGGGGTATTACTCGGTCTATTCGTTTGTTGGCGATTGCGCGACAAACCCACAACAATGGGCTTACCAAGTGTCGGACAATGGCGCAACGACGCACTAGAACTTGCGCAAGAAAATTACGGACGTGGCCTCACCTACCGAGAAATTCTGAAATCGTACGTATTTAACAACAAATACATCTGGCTACTCGCGTTCAGTTACGTGTTGGTTTACATCGTCCGAACCGCAATCAATGACTGGGGAAACCTGTACTTGACCGAGCAGCATCACTATAGCCTGATTAATGCCAACGCTGCTCTGTCGATGTTTGAAATTGGCGGTTTTGTTGGTTCATTGGTTGCGGGTTGGGGCTCAGACAAACTCTTTGACGGTAACCGTGGACCAATGAACTTGCTGTTCGCGATTGGGATTTTCTTATCTGTCTCTGCGCTTTGGCTAATGCCTCTGACCAACTTTGCATTCCAAGCAGCGGGATTGTTCTCCATCGGCTTCTTTGTCTTTGGACCACAAATGCTGATCGGTATGGCGGCGGCGGAGTGCTCTCACAAAGACTCTGCCGGCGCGGCAACAGGATTCGTGGGCTTGTTCGCCTACATGGGCGCAGCATTGTCTGGTTATCCACTGGCGTTAATTCTTGAAGAATATCATTGGACGGGTTTCTTCATCACCATTTCAGTTTGTGCAGCCGTCATTGGCCTTTTGTTGCTGCCATTTTTGCAAGCGCAACCATCACGAAAACCACTCGAACCAAAACCTCGGTTGTAAATCGACTTATCGCCCTTCGGGCAAATTGGCGAGTGACCTAACCGCGCTCGCCCACCTTATTTAACGTATCTCTGCTCAATTTTTCTTCCGATTCAGTTCGGAGGGTTAACTATGGGAAAAATTCATGAATTTGAACACTATTTCATCGCATAGCTTCTTTCAAATGAACAACAAAATCCAAAACTACGCTTGGGGAAGCACCTCTTCTATTCACGATTTGTTTGGCTTTTCTAACGAAACGAATGAGCCTCAAGCAGAAGTATGGATGGGTACTCACCCAAACGGCTGCTCTGAAGTTCAGATTGAGCAGAACACGCTGCCTTTGTCTGAACTGATCAAACAAAACCAACCCGCTTACTTATCAGCAGAAACCGCAGCGAAATTTGGCGACCTGCCCTTTCTGTTTAAGATCTTAGCGGCCGAACATGCACTGTCGATTCAAGTTCACCCAAGCAAACAAGATGCCGAAATAGGCTTCGAAAAAGAACAAAGTGCCGG
Source organism: Vibrio sp. 1751 (assembly GCF_033339895.1). NCBI lineage: Bacteria > Pseudomonadati > Pseudomonadota > Gammaproteobacteria > Vibrionales > Vibrionaceae > Vibrio > Vibrio sp. 1751. Next base: position 41,519 of record NZ_JAWOVM010000014.1, on the reverse strand, counting down.
GATCCCACTAAACGCAAGCCATCGTAACTACAAGGATCCAAACCACAAACCAGAGTTGGTGTACGCGCTGACAAGTTACCAAGCCATGAACGGTTTTCGCTCGTATGCCGAGATTATTGAGGCATTTAGCCTTTGCGATATCGATGAGCTACGCGCGCCTCTTGACACATTCAAACGCGAAATCAACTCACAAGGTTTACGCGATTTCTTTGTGCACATTCTTACCATGGAAGGAGAAACAAAAGAGCGAGCACTGAAACAGCTTCTTGCCCACGCTTCACGTCAATCGGAACAAGGCACTGACAGCGACGTTTACCAGCTCATCTTGGATCTATCCACTCAATACCCTGGCGATGTCGGCTTGTTTTCGCCATTACTGTTGAATGTCATCACGCTGCAACCTGGCGAAGCGATGTTCCTGAGCGCAAGAACGCCACACGCTTACATTAAAGGTACGGGATTAGAGATCATGGCGAACTCAGATAACGTTTTGCGTGCAGGACTCACGCCGAAACATATGGATGTTGAAGAACTGGTTAAATGCACAGATTTTGTGCCTAAGCCGTTTAACAGCCTTGTTCTTAAACCCAATGCCAATGGTTGCCAAAGCCTTTATCCGGTCCCAGTGGCAGACTTTAGTTTCAGCATTCTTAACCAACCGAACAATGAAGTGGTTGATGCCAATAGCGCAGAGATTTTGATGGCGATTGATGCCGACCTGACACTCATCAGTGATAACGGTGAGACGTTAACCGCCGCGAAGGGACAATCTGTATTTGTTCCTGCTTACGTTGGCCATTACCGTATTCAAAGTGCGGGACGTGTGGCTCGCGCCTTCAACTAGTTTTTGAACAACCGATTCAAACTAACGTCTGACCCAAGGGACTGGGTTAGACAATTTATTCCTTTCATAGATTGAACCATTCCGCTTTTAAGGCGCTCATGCTTACACCTTGCCGAATCCAAACACCTACAGGCCAGTTTCTCTAAAAGCCATAACCTCCCGGATCTGCCATTTACTGCAACATTCATTGTCAAAACCCATTTATGTCCGGTAAATTCGTCGCTCCAATATCAAATCACTTGGATAATAAAGGCGCTTGCATAGTGGTATTTGTTGCAAAACGTATAATCAACGTTGTAATCAAAGCCTCAATCACTACAATCTCTGGTTCGATTTTTCAGTTAACGTTTGTATGCCGAAGTTAAACCAAGATAACCCTGTTCAAAGCTCCGCCCTTTCCGATATCGAAACCAGCAGTAAGATTCAATCGGCATTAGAACCGAAGTTTCACAAGCCAGAGAAACGTCTCTGCTTAAGCCCTGGCCTATCGGATAAGCATTTGGCGCGCCGTTGGCAAGTATTGGAACACGTGACCAATAAAGATCATCTCCTTGATCCTTTCACGCAGTCACATTGCGATGCTTACTCCAACAACATCGAGCACTTCATTGGTACTGTTAATGTGCCGGTCGGCATTGCAGGCCCTTTGCGCGTCAACGGCTTGTATGCGAACGATGACTTTTTGGTTCCGCTCGCAACGACAGAAGCCGCGTTAGTCGCTTCCTACAACCGTGGCGCAAATCTTATCACCGCCGCTGGTGGCGCGAGCGCATTGTTGCTGAGTGAAGGGGTGAGCCGAACGCCAGTGTTCGCCTTTAATAACCTTGCCGACGCTGGCCAGTTCGTCAGTTGGGTTGTGACCCAGTTTGACGCATTTCGTCAAATAGCGGAATCCACCACCTCACATGGCAAACTCAAAGACATCAATGTAAATATCGAAGGAAACCATGTTTATTTGGTCTTTGAATACGTGACTGGTGACGCTTCCGGACAAAACATGGTGACCATCGCAACAAACGAAGTGTTCCATCATATTTTGGCGACCAGCCCAATCAAACCAACTCAAGCATTCTTGGATGGCAACTTATCAGGCGACAAAAAACCAAACGCACACACACTGCGCTCGGTACGCGGTAAGAAAGTATCCGCCGAAGTGACCATTCCTGCTGAGTTGGTGGAAAAATATCTGCATACGACGCCGGAGTCTATGGTTCAATTTGGCAAAATGACCACAGTGGGCGGTTTACTCAGCGGGACAATTGGCGTCAACGCGCATTACGCAAACGCGCTTGCCGCGCTGTACATTGCTTGTGGTCAAGATGCCGCTTGCGTTGCAGAGTCTGCCATTGGAATCACTCGTATGGATGTGGACGCTCAAGGCAACTTGTACGCGTGCGTGACCTTGCCAAACATCATGGTGGGGACGGTTGGTGGTGGTACTGGCCTTCCAACACAAAAAGCATGTTTGGATATTTTGGGTTTGCACGGCAACGGCAAAGCGAAAGCGTTAGCCGAAGTCGCAGCTGCGCTTTGTCTGGCTGGCGAACTCTCGATTGTTGGCGCATTTTGTGCCGATCACTTTTCTCGTGCTCACCATAAGCTTGCCCGAAAATAACCTTTGTTGCTTTGTACAAGAGAACATCCGTGTGGTTTTCTCTTGTGCAAACCAATGGACTTTATTTATTGGCTCAATAATTTCTTGAAACTAACTTAAGCCTTAACAAACATACCAATCTCTTGTTAACAGTACTTTAGCTGTCCCCCTTCTATATCCATTACGATATCTCTTCTTATTACTCTTCACTGGCCATATTTAATATCAGTATCTTAGAAAAAATAGCATCAAAAACTTCTAGCACTATAGTACCAAATTCACCGTTTGAGTTTTTTGTTCACCACTTATAGCTACTATACTCGCCTATGCAGCTGCTTGATTTTCATAAATTTACTAAACAGCTCAAAAGAGCTTAATAACTCCCGTTAAATGGACTTAAATCGTTACTTCGGGTAAGCGAGTTAACTATGAGACGTCAGAAGCTAAATAAAATCTCTGCTTGGGTACTAGGATTGGCTATCTTATTGCTGAGCCATGTGCCTAATGTATCAGCACAAATACAGCAATCCCCATCCGATCAAACCGTTGCGCGTTTTCTCTATCAAACCTCTTTTGGACCAACTCCTGCGTTAATTAATGAGGTTAGGGAAAACGGGTTAGAGGACTGGATACAGGAACAAATCAACCTGCCAGCAACCTACCATCAACCACTTTATCAAACGCCTTTTTCTAAAGGCCTACAGTCAAACCGCGAAAATGCTTGGTATCAAATTGTTGTTACTGCTGAAGATCAGCTCAGACAGCGAATGGCTTATGCATTGAGTCAGATCGTAGTCGTTTCTCGTTATGGCGGCGTTCTTTCCAGCAAACCTACAGGGTTAGTGAATTACTACGATCTGTTGGTTGAACATGCGTTTGGCAACTACCGAGACCTGTTGTATGACGTTTCCATCCATCCAGTCATGGGGAGCTATTTATCTATGCTCGGTAGTGCAAAAGAAAATAGTGCGACAGGAACGCTTCCCGATGAGAACTTTGCTCGAGAGTTAATGCAGCTATTCACTATCGGTTTGTATGAACTCAATTTAGATGGCAGTAAAAAACTAAACCACGCAACAGGCAAACCTATCCCCACGTACAATCAAACTGATATTCAAGAGCTCGCGCGAGCATTAACTGGATGGAAAAATTCCGACATCGCATTCGTGAAACCGATGCGAGTTATCAGTCAGCGACACGACACCGGCGAGAAGCGATTTCTAGGGAACGTGATCCCATCGGGTCTAACCGCACAAGAAGAGCTTTCAAAAGTGATTGATATGTTGATGTCTCACCCAAATGTTGCTCCATTTGTTTCAAAATTACTTATCCAACGTTTGGTCAGTTCAAATCCAAGCCCAGAGTACGTCGCGCGTGTTGCTACGATATTTAACAACAATGGGGAAGGAGAAAAAGGCGATCTAACCGCCGTTGTTCGAGCCATATTGCTCGATCCTGAAGCATTAGGGATGACGGATACACCGCCTATAAAAGTGAAAGAACCGATACTGGTCCTGACTAATTTTCATCGAGCATCAGGTTTTACGGTTAAAGGATCACGTTACGAAGACGCAACAACGATGATGAACATCGCTAATCAAGGGCCGCTTCGTTCTCCTTCCGTGTTTAATTTTTACTCTCCAGACTATCAGCCGTCTAACGAGTTTACGGAGTCTGGTATTAACTCTCCAGAGTATGAACTTCTCAATTGGTCTGTTTATACCGATTTGGTCAACTATATGTTAACCAGCACTCGTAGAGGAGGTGGTGATTCCTACCACTTCGATCTTAACGAGTTTTATCTTCTTCTGGACGATCACCGTGCCTTAGTCGAATTGGTTAACGAGCGTTTCTTTGCTGGAACGGCTTCTGCTGAATTGAAAGAGCTCATGCTCACCGCCCTGAATGATTATCGTGGGGACTATGTGCCAACAACAAAACTCGCTCTAGTGATATTTACCGCCATTTCTGGCGACGAATTCTATATTCAGGATTAGGAGTGAATTATGGATATTTCACGACGACATTTTATACAAAGCACGCTATCGATGGGCGCACTAGCCTCTCTTAGTCTGCCAGGTTACTCTCTCGCAGCGCCATCCAATGACTTTCGAGCATTAATATGTGTGTATTTAGCAGGCGGAAACGATGCATTCAACACCATACTGCCATTATCGGAGGCGCACTATCGTCAATATTCCAAAGTCAGAGGGCCACTCTCTGTCGCCAAAGAAGACATACTCCCTATCAATTTGAGTGCTGTCGATAGCTCAAATCACCCAGTGAAGCTCGGCTTACACCCAAAGTTAAATGCGTTAACTTCCGTTTTCGAACAAGGCGATGCCAGCATCGTGCTCAATAGTGGCATTCTCAACCATCCCGTCACCAAACAAGCTATTGAGCAAGGTGAAGCATCACTTCCCGAGCAACTGTTTTCTCATAATTCTCAAACAGACGCTTGGTTACTTGGTGGAATGAGCGAGTCTAAAAATCTTGGTTGGGCTGGCAGAATGTTGGATGTATTAAACTCTGAATCAGAAATAACACCGCTATACAGTGTGCATGGCAACTCGCTTTGGTTACGGGCAATGAAACACCGCCAAACCGTCCTGAAAAAAGATCGCGCAGTTCAGCTTACCGCGATTGATAACCCGCTATACAAGGGGATCTATGATCGCCTTCTCTCTCATCAAACTGACAATCCATTTAATGGTCATTTTAATTTGATGGTTGATGAGTCGATGGTAATGAGTAGTGTACTGAGCGAGCAACTCAACCACATTGCTGACGAGCCGTTGTTTACGTCATCGACGCTCGGCAAGCAGATGCAAACCGTGTACAAATTGATAGCAAGCCAAGATGTCCTGAAGCAGCAACGACAAGTCTTTTTCGTTAAACACTCTGGGTATGACCTGCACGATTCGCAATTGGCACGTCATCCAGTGTTACTTGAGGATCTCGCGACAAACCTTTTAGCAATGTATCGTGCGGTCGAACGGTTAGGGCTAAACAAGCAAGTCACCTCTTTCACTATGTCTGACTTCGGTCGACGGATGATGAGCAACGGAAATGGTACCGATCATGGCTGGGGTGGCCATCAACTATTAATTGGAGGCGCGGTAAATGGGAAACAACCTATCGGTACATGGCCGGAACTAATACTGGGCGGAAACGATGATTACTCTCAAGGCCGACTCATACCCAAAATTGCCGCTGATCAAGTTGGTTCAACACTAGCACAGTGGATGGGCGTGAGTGATAACGCTGCACTGGAATACGTCTTCCCGAACATCCGTAATTTTACTCATTCAAACCTGGGTTTTATGTCGTAAGATATTTTACAGGTAGCTGTAGAACACATCATCAAATAAGGGAGCCTCGCGCTCCCTTACTCATCTTATGTTTGCAAAGTGTCCGTTACACCTCGTCGCGACGGCGTTCGTTACACAGCTTAATGGCACGCTCAAGTAATTCTAGCGCGGATTGCTCACATTCAGGCAGAACCGCATCACTTTCACCAATTGGCGTTACGCGGTCACCCCATTTCAATACTGCCGCACCCCATGTCAAACCTGCACCAAATGCAGCAAGAAGCATATTATCACCTGGGTTAACTCGACCTTGCTCTACCGCTTCACACAATGCAATTGGCACCGTCGCAGCTGAAGTATTGCCATAGTTTTGAATGTTAACAAACGCTTTGTCGTGTGGAATTCCAGACAGGTCACACAAGGTTTGAATAATACGAATATTCGCTTGATGCGGAATCACAACATCGATTTGTTCCGTCGTTAACTGTGATGCTTTCAGTACGGTTTTCGCAGCTAGCCCCATGCCTTTTACTGCACGTTTGAAAATTTCTTGTCCTACAAAGTTGAAATCCCAGTAACCGTTGTCTTCCGCAAAGCGATCCATACAAGTACCAAACTTTGGTACGGACAGAATATCGCGGCCTTTTGCGTCACAACCGATTTGAGACTGTAGTAAACCCGTTTCTTTTTCCGTTCTTGATAACACAACGGCGCCCGCACCATCACCAAATAGAACAGCGGTATCTCGCATTGCCCAATCGATGTAGAAAGACAATCTTTCCGCACCAATAATGATCGCGTTACGATAGTTACCTGATTGAATCAAACGTGTGCCCGTTTCTAGGCCATAGACAAATCCCGTACATGCGGCATTTAAGTCAAAGGCAGCGGCTGCACGAATACCTAGGTTCTGCTGTACCTTAGACGCGATATTTGGAATCAATGAATCTGGTGAACAAGTCGCCACAATGATTAAATCCACGTCTGTTGCATCGACGCCTGCTCGAGCTAATGCATGTTTAGCAGCAACGGTCGCCATGTCTGACGTGTTTACATGACTAATACGGCGGTTTTCGATACCAGTGCGGGTACGAATCCACTCATCGGAAGTATCGAGGAAAGTGCTAAGATCATCGTTAGAGAGCACGGCTGGCGGAACACATTTCCCCCAACCTGTAATTTCAGCGTAGTAATTTGTCATCGCAGACCTATTTATTGTTGTATTTTAATAAAATTTCTTAGAACCTTAGGCTCAAATACAAACCTGCGCTGCGTTATTTCGGCAGGTTAAAAAATAAGTATACAAATAATGAGGCTGACTGGTAAGTCATGTTTTCATCAATACGTAATAAAGGAAGAAGTCATGTCATCGTTTAAAACTCGCTGCCCTTCGTGCGGCGGTCTAAATCGTGTCCCTAATGAGCGCGTTGCCGAATCTGCAACTTGCGGTAAATGTAAAAGTGCACTTTTAGACGGCTCGCCTATCGAAGGTACACAAGATAACTTTTCTGCTCTATTACAAAGTGATATGCCTGTTGTAGTAGATTTTTGGGCCCCATGGTGCAACCCGTGCGTTGGTTTTGCTCCTGTTTTCTCTGATGTTGCTCATGAGCAAGCCGGAACGGCTCGTTTTGTTAAGATTGATACCGAAGCTCAACAACAACTTGCGGCGCAATTTGGTATTCGCAGCATTCCTACCATTATGGTTTTCAAAAATGGTCAACGTGTTGATATGATCAATGGTGCGTTACCTAAAACTCAATTTGATCAATGGTTAAATCAAGCACTTACTAAATAATCTTCCACGCCAACCTTGTTTGTAGGTTGGCGTTTTTATGCAACTTATCAACCTATCTAGTTAATAAATATTATTTGTCGAAACGACTTAAATTTATCATTTTACTTGCCTAACTATTAGCCTCATATTCGCGCCGAATAACCCTTAGATTTCATTTAACTTATAGGCGCAAAACAGTGGAAAACACAGTCGTTCCTGCAGCATCACCACGAGTTACAGTTCCAGTCGTCGCACTGTCTCTTTATGCGGTGGCTTCGGGCTATTTAATGAGCTTGATCCCTCTCATGCTCGGTGAATACAACATCTCAGCAGATTACGCGAGTTGGTTGGCGAGTGTGTTTTATGGCGGCTTATTAACCGGTGCTATTTTTATTGAACGTATCGTACGTCAAGTTGGTCACCGTAACGCGTTTATTGGTTGCTTGGCCGTATTTTCGCTAACTATCGTCACACTACCCGTGTTTGCTAACGGATTGATGTGGCTTGCTGCTCGCTTTATTGCGGGTATCGCGGTTGCTGGTGTTTTTGTCATTGTTGAGTCTTGGCTAATGTCTGGAGACGAAGCATCGCGTGCGAAACGTTTGAGCTTGTACATGCTATCGCTTTATGGTGGTTCAGCATTAGGCCAGTTTGGTATTGGCGTGCTTGGCGTAAGTGGCGGCGTTCCGTTTATTGCGATCACGACGTTGATCCTAATGGCTATGCTGGTGTTAATGTTCATTGATTGTGAGCAGCCAAACAGCCATGAATCAACCGCTTTATCATTTAAGCAAATTGCCAAACTAAACCATGCAGCAATTATTGGTTGTGTTGTTTCAGGTTTGACCTTAGGCGCGATCTACGGATTAATGCCAGTTGAGTTAACTAACCGTAAAATTAGCCATCAAGACATTGGTACATTGATGGCGCTAGTGATTCTAGGTGGCATGCTAGTTCAACCAATGGTGACCGCGTTAAACAAATACATGAGCCGCACAGTGCTAATGGCGTTTTTCTGTATTTTGGGTATTTTTTCGATCGGTATGACCTTTATTTCCTCGTCAGCCGTGGTATTGGCTGCTGCATTATTCTTTTTAGGTGCAGCTACTTTTGCCTTGTACCCGATTGCAATCAACTTAGGTTGCGAAGGACTTGATGAACGCTTTATTGTCTCTGCGACACAAGTCATGCTGTTTAGCTACAGCATCGGCTCTGTTGCTGGCCCAGTTGTCGCTGATAAATTCATGGGCCAAGAACACGGCTTACTAGGCTACTTGTTTGCCGCTTTGGTTGCGACTGGCATATACATGCTACTTGCTGCGAGCAAAACCAAGCAGCGTATGGCCGCTGGCCTCTAATCACGCCGCTTCTACTCAACGAAAACGAGGGCATGTCGCCCTCGTTTTTTTATTCTTCGCATTTTTGTTTAGATAAACGCTTGTGACGGTTTGACGCGTTCGCTGCAGGCTTTTCCGGTACCATGCGCTTTTCATGAAGCAAATGACGAACCGCCAAGATTGGATGTTTCAGTAACATTCTGGGGCCAGAGTAACGCATGACCAAACGCATTTGTTCTTTCGGCTCTGGTTTGTAGCAGTGAATCGGACATTTATTACACGTCGGTTTATTCTCTCCATAAGGACAGCGGTCGAGGCGCACTTCTGCGTATTCAAGCAGCTCACGACATTCTGAGCATAAGTCACGTTTTGTTCCATGATGGTCATGACAGTAAACCTCTACCATGGCTTTTACTGTCTTAAATTCAGTGGCGAGTTTGCCAAGTAAAATATCGCTCATGCGCTATCCAAAAATCACAACATCATTGTGTAAAGTTCTAACGTGCGGCCATTATCATATTGCTGCTCAACTCGTTCAAACTCAAAGCCCAGTTTTTTGAGCAAACTTATACTACGAATATTGTCATTATTGGTGATGGCAACCAAATTATCGAGTTTCATTTCCTCTCTAGCGTATTCCAGCACTGCGGTTGCAGACTCCGTTCCGTAGCCGAAGCCATAAGCGGAAGGTAAAAATCCATATCCGAGATCATAGTATTGTAATGTGTCACGTTTAACCAACCCACAAATCCCGATGGGTTGCCCATCTTCTTTCTTCTCTACAACGAGTAAACTCACGCCTTTAATTTGTTGCATGCGTAGCATGTTTTCTTTTATGTAACGCGCCGCTTCATATTCGGTACGAATTTGTTTGTCTCCGACAAAACGGTAGAAGTCTGGGTGGTTATAAAGTTCTAGTATAAATGGTGCATCATCTACACTCACAAGACGCAGTATCAAACGTTCGGTGTACAGTGTTTTCATTTGGGCTCCATTAAAACGCGATAGATGATTGGACATAGGAACGTACTTGAATTTTGCGACCGATACCGGCGCTTATTTAGTTGTAACTTGATAAAAAAGTAACTATCCTGCCTCGCTAAATTAAAGGACCACCACCATGAACCGCAAGAAGAAAATCAATCAGATCTTGAAAGCGAAGCAGAAGAAGCATAACGCTAAGCTACATAAGAGCAATAAGCCGCGTTATATCTCCAAAGCTGAACGCGCGAAAATGGAAGCTGAAGAACAAAACCAAGCTTCAGAACACACGGAAAACGTTGTAGACACAGCGCAGACAGATCAAGCCTAAAAGAAAAGCCGCTTTCAGCGGCTTTTTTGATATTCGGAGAGAGTTAGCTTTAGTATTCGACACTGTAGTTCAGTGTGAATGTGCGACCTCTTCCTTTGTAGTCGTACGCTGCTGCATCGTAGTGTGCTGCATAAAGAATCTGCGCACGTTGTCCCCAAGCGGTTGTGTAGTCTTCGTCAAATAGGTTTTGAATACCAAAACCTAACTGCCCGATAGGTAGTGTTACGTTACCAAGAAGATCAAACGTAGTGTATCCATCTAGTTTATTGTTTGCGTCATCTTCGTAATCAAACATCGTCTGGCTTTGTAAACGTACTGAATAGCCATCCTGATAGTAAGCCGCCCACGCGTTCGCTTTTGATGTACTTGCTTTACCCGCGCTTAGATCTTCCCACTTACCGTTGGTTTTCAGCTCAGAAACCACATAGTGACCTGATGCACCTAACAAAATATCACGGTTTACCCAGTAGTTAATGTTTGCTTCGGCACCGTATACACGTTGCTCGTCATCAACATTGGTGATTAGGAGCGTCTTCTTGTCATACTTGATTGAGTTATCCGACACCGAGTAGTAACCCGCCGCTTGCAGTGCGACAGTATCGGTATCTAATCGGTAACCGATTTCATAGCTGTCCGTTTTGATGCCCGACATTTTTGAGTCAGATACGTTAATGCTATTGTTCAACGCGTAGTGACCATTTGCATCCGCGGCATCGTAGCTACCTTGGCCGTAGTACTTTGCAGGATCAGCGAGTTCGAAACCTTGAGAGAAGTTCGCCCAAAGCTGAGATTCATCGTTAAGCTGATAAATGGTGCCCAAATTAAATAAGCTCACAGAGTAGTCAGTGCTGCCACCTGGTACCGCATCCGCTGATACACCATTACCCGATGCGATCTTCTTTTGTATACTATAGGCAACAAAATCATCAATCTTATTGTCCATGTATTGGTAGCGGTAGCCTGCTTGTACTGACCAATCTTGATTGATTTGGTAATCCCCTTGGACAAACATTGCGTAAGACGCCACATCAACATCTGGGTAACGCCCCACTTCGGCATAGGTTCGATTAATTAAGTTCCCAGAGCTGTTCGCAATGGTTGGATCGAACAGAGCCTGGTTACTTTCAAAACGGTCTAAGTACGCATCGACACCATAAACAAGTTTGAATGACTCCCAGCTTTTAGCTAACGCTAAGCGCCCAGCAAAAACTTCTGTTTTTTGTTGAGAGGCACTTTGGTAATAAGGAGTAAAGGTTTGGTCTTCACTACGGTAAGATAACTCGCCTATCAGTTGATGACCGAATACGCTGTCGTGAGCGTAGTTCGCACTTAAGAGAACTCGCTCTGTACCATGTTCACGGTCGGAATCGAACCCCTCTCGTACATCAACAAATTTATTGTTAACAATGTACAAACCGTATGGCGAATCTTGCTGGCTGTCATAGTATTGTGCGACAAGGTTTAACTTGCTGGCATCGGAGATTTGAATCTCGGTCGATCCCATAACATCGAGCGTTGAATTATACTGCAAGGAGCCCTGTGAAATGTCTGGGGTGACAATGTCGCCATTTGCGTCAAATGCACCTTGTGTCTCGGTGTACACAACCGAACCTCTAGCGGTAATTCGCTCATTACCACCCGAGATAGACTGAGCGAGTTTGTAATCAAAGTCATCGCTGCTATTAAAGCCTGTAGTGCCACTCACGTAGGATTCAAACGACAAGTCATCCGAGTACGCTTTCTTGGTGATAATGTTAATAACACCACCAGTAGCGCCTGCACCATAAATGGAGGTTGCACCAGATAGTACTTCAATTCGCTCGATGTTGAATGGGTCTATTGCGTCTAACTGACGACTAATCGGGCGAGAAGACTGTAACGAGACACCATCAATCATTACCAACATTGCTCTACCGCGAAGGTTCTGACCATAATTAGTTCGACCACCGGTGCCGACGTCTAAAGAAGGGATGGTTGCAGAAAGAATATCACCCAGTGTCTTGCCCGCACGATATTGCTGAGCAATCTCTTCTTGGCCAACAAACCAAACCGTTCCTGGAATATCGGAGATCGATTTCGGCATCACACTGCCTACGACAACCAATTGCTCATCGCTCGGAGTCGATGTTTGTTGAAGATCTTCTGCTGCTATTGAGCTAACTGCGTATCCACTGCTCATCGCAAGTACGATGAGATTGAAAGAAAACGTCCTTTTCATCATTGTATTTATCTTTTTGTTGTCAACAAGAGCATGCAATGATACTTATTCTCACTCTCAAATCGAGCACTGTTACACAAGTTAAATAAATGTTAATTAAGAACCTTCTTGCTCATAAGCTGTCGATTTTCCTCTAAACGAGGACAATCTGCACAAAGCTTTCTGCCTTCACACTTATAGACTAAACAACAACTTTTTCTTACTAACTTTAGCGGCTGATCAGATTCCGTCTCATGAAGTGAGCGGCTATTATCAACATCCAAACCCATTGCGCTTAGCCACAAGACCGCATGCTCCTGAAGTGTCGAGTTAGTCATTTGCGGAAAGCGCTGTTGGAGACGAATTAAACAAGCCATGATTCCGTCCGACATCAATTGATGGGTGAAGCCAGGACGAATGCGTGTCCATTGACTCATCTCTTGTTGATAGAAGTCGAACAGTTCTCGGATTTGACGCCCCGCCTCTTTTATCAACGCTTCTGGCTCGCCATGTATATGCGCTTCGTCTGCGAATCGGTACCCAGAAACAAAACAAGGTTTGAGGTGCTGCGCTATCTCGCGAATGTTTGGCAACGTGTGGTAACCGTAAATAGAGATGAATGCGACATAAACTGGCTGCCAACAAAGTAAATCCCACGTTCTTGTCAACCAATATGCTTTTCCCGCTTCCGGATGAGCCTCCGAGATTTGCTGGTAAAGGCCTTGGATGATCGGGTTGATATCATTCTCGATATGGATAGCTTCTTGCCCTATCTCGCCGATATCACCGTGTAGGTAAGGTGTAATCTCACTCGAAGTTTGAAACAGTTGCGGGAAAAATTGCTCAGACATGATGGCTTATTGTTGGTGTAGTCATTCTGACACCTTTATACCCAAGCACCAATCGCAATGCAAACTATTATCCTTTGCGTTTTCATAACAAAGAAGCACTCTTAGGGTTAGTTATGAATGTATTTCCGAGTTCTGTGAAGCTGTAAGGTCTGGTTACGTATGCGATGAATAACAACAAACTCTTAAACCTCTTCGCATTTAACGCTCAGATGATCGCAAAAATACACAGCATAAAAACACCCTGATAAAACTGTGTTAACAGTTTCCCTGTGTAGCGTGAGTTATTGCCAATAATTGAATATTGCTGTTTCTTATCCAGCGGATTGTGAACAACATGAAGTATTTTCTTTCTGAATATCGAGACAATACAAAGAGGTAATTTGGCTATGTAGCCCTCTGTTTTGAATAAGGAAATCCACATGTTGTATCTTGAGTTTCTATTTTTGCTCGTGATGCTGTATATCGGCTCACGTTATGGTGGTATAGGCCTTGGGGTCGTATCCGGAATTGGCTTGGTGATTGAAGTCTTCATCTTTAAGATGCCGCCAACCTCTCCTCCTGTCACCGTTATGTTGATCATTTTAGCGGTGGTAACATGTGCTTCCATTCTTGAAGCCGCTGGCGGTTTGAAATACATGCTGCAAGTTGCCGAGCGTGTGCTTCGTAAGAACCCAAAACGCGTCACCCTTATTGCTCCGTTCGTGACTTACTTTATGACCTTCCTACTTGGTACAGGTCACGCGGTTTACTCTATCATGCCAATCATTGGCGACGTTGCACTTAAAAATGGCATTCGTCCAGAGCGTCCTATGGCTGCCGCTTCTGTCGCGTCTCAAATCGCAATCACAGCCTCGCCAATTTCAGCAGCAGTGGTTTACTACTTGGCGCAACTCTCCGACATTCAACACGAGATCACTCTGCTCTCAATTCTGCTCGTTACTGTACCTGCAACGCTATTCGGTACGTTGTTGATGTCACTTTACAGCCTAAAGCGTGGTAAAGAGCTAGACGACGATGAAGAATACCAAGAGCGTTTGAAAGATCCAGTGTGGAGAGAAAAAATCCTCAACACAACTGCAACGTCACTTGATGAAGTACTACCAACAAGTGCTCGTAACTCTGTATTGCTGTTCATTGCATCGATCTTGGTTATCGTCATTATCGCGATGTGGCCAGACATTCGTACCATCGTAGATGGCTCGAAGCCAATCAGCATGGCAGTTGTGATTCAAATGATGATGCTCTGCTTCGGCGGTATCATTTTGCTTGCGACCAAAACTGACCCGCGTGACGTACCAAATGGGGTGGTATTTAAATCTGGTATGGTGGCGGCGATTGCTATCTTCGGTATTGCATGGATGTCAGATACCTACTTTCAGTACGCTATGCCTCAATTTAAATCTGGCATCGTAGAGATGGTAACCAACTATCCTTGGACATTCGCGCTTGCGTTATTCATTGTGTCGGTTGTGGTGAACTCTCAAGCTGCAACGGCTCGCATGATGCTGCCTGTTGGTCTCGGCTTAGGTTTGGAACCTGCGCTGCTTATCGGCTTGATGCCAGCGGTATACGGCTACTTCTTTATTCCAAACTACCCTTCAGATATCGCGACTGTGAACTTCGATACCTCGGGCACAACTAAGATTGGTAAGTGGTACTTCAACCACTCATTCATGTCTGTGGGCTTAATCGGCGTGATTGGTGCGTGTTGCTTGGGTTACTTGCTAGGGCAAATGATCATTCCTTCGTAACTAGCCAAATCAAGGATAAATTAGAGGCGAGTCATTGTACGTTTCGTACAGCCTGAGTGACTCGCCTTTCTTTATTGCACTATTCACTACAGCAAGAAATCGTCATCAATCGCGACAAAATTGTCGGCACAATCAATCAGAGTTTGAGATGTAAGTTTAGGTACACCATAAACGGTCACCGTTTTATTGAAGCGCTGCTGAATTCTCTCTACTAGCAGACTAAAGTCTCCATCTCCCGAAACTAGAATCACTTCCTCAACTTCGGGAGCAATTTCAATTGCATCGAGAGTAATACCCACATCCCAATCGCCTTTCGAGCTGCCATCACGACGCTGGATGTAGGGTTTAAGCATCACCTCAAATCCAACACCACGAAGAATATGGTGGAACTGACGTTGCTTGGGATCATTGCTCGCGATGGCATAAGCACGAGCACTTACCACCTCTTTCCCTTGTGTGGCAACATACCAAAACTGGTTGTAATCAAAATTGCTTCGATACGCTTCGCGACAGGTGTAATACACATTCTGTACATCAACCAAAATGGCGATTTTTTGTTTGCTTTCCGAACTCATCTATTTCTACGCTCAATTTATTTGCTGCCTACCCTATGCCAGTTTTGGAAAAAGCACAATGAGCCAATTCCACTAAACTTAACGTATAAAAAGTTATTTGGGTTTCTAGGGGAACTGTCATGGGCGGAAAGTTACTAGTGATACTGCTTTCTTGTATCTTGTCATCGACAGCATTTGGTTATCCAGCGCACTCCAAATACTGGCCACATAGAAGTGTGCTCTACTTTGCGCCGGAAAATGATGAATACGTCAAACAATTCTTGCTAGAAACACTTATGAATGAGTGTGAGTTGGAAGACAGAGATGTCGTCACACTGGTCATTACAGAACAAGGTTATACTTTTCCTGCTTGGCTTAAAGAAGAGTTCGACCTAAAAATGCTAGCTCGTCTTTATGCGGTCGAAAAAGGTTCTCATACTGCTATTTTGCTTGGTAAAGATGGTCTAGAAAAGCACCGTTGGGGCGCAGAAACAGACTGGCCGTTTATCAACAACCTCATTGATCAAATGCCTATGCGTAAGCAAGAAATGCAGAGGCAACAAAGCCCCTGTAAAATATAGTCACTTCTGGGCAGTATTACTTTGCGAACCAATCCAATTTGTTGTGCAGCTGAGTAACGCTACCAACCACAATCAATGCTGGGCTCACAGCTTGCTCTGCCATGCTCGATAACTCGTTCAACTTTCCTTGGAACACGCGCTGCTCCGGGCGCGTACCGTTTTCAATAATGGCGCATGACATCTCAGGATCTAAGCCATGTGTGATCAGCTTATCCATAATGTGGCCGCTTTGCTTCAAACCCATGTAGAACACAAGCGTGTTGTTGGATTGCGCCAGTGAATGCCACTCAATCTCACGACCATCTTTTTGTACGTGACCAGTGATGAATTGAACGCTTTGCGCATGGTCGCGGTGTGTTAATGGAATACCAGCATAAGCCGTTGCACCCGCTGCTGCTGTGATACCCGGAACCACTTCGTATTTGATACCAAATTCCGCTAGTTCTTCTAACTCTTCACCGCCACGGCCAAAGATAAATGAGTCACCGCCCTTCAGACGCACAACACGCTTACCTTCTTGTGCTTTCTGCACCAAGATTTGGTTGATTTGATCTTGAGGCACACAGTGAAAGTCTAATTTTTTACCTACGTAGATCATCTCTGCTGATGCATGAGCCAATTCTAGAATGTCTTTCGACACCAAACGGTCGTATACAACAACTTCAGCCGCTTGAATGGCTTTTAAGCCTTTTACTGTGAGCAAATCAGGATCACCTGGACCTGCACCAACAAGAGAAACAAAGCCGCTGTTTAAAGATGAGTGAGCAGTAGTCATATCAACGCCTATCGAAAAATTTAGATATAAAGAGTAACACTCGCGTTATGCACTTAGGGCTAAAACCACTCTAAGGAGTTATTACTTTTTATAGCTAAATCAATAAAATATGTCGCGAAAGTGAAAGTTAAAAATTGAAATCTAGTTAGAGAATAGTCCCGCCCATCCAGAAGCGGGACCATATTAAGCGAATTACCCGTTAATGGTTATTTAGCCATTGCAGGTTGCGCTTTTACTTCTTCTTCAGCATTGATAGAAGGCGCAGTTTTAGCGTGAGTTAGGTACAGTGGAATACAAGTCATTACTAGACCACCAACAATGTTACCTAGGATGGTTGGGATAAGGTTGAAGTTCAACCAAGTCGCGATACCAAAATCCGCACCTAGAATCATACCTAGTGGGAATAGGAACATGTTTACTACTGTGTGCTCGAATACTAGCGCAAAGAAGATGAAGATTGGGAACCACATCATTGCTACGCGACCAGATACTGAACGTGCTGTCATGTTGCCGATAACGCCTAGACATACCATTAGGTTACAGAAGATGCCGCGTACGAAACACGTGATCCATCCGTCCATACCCATGTTTTCAAAACCAAGGCTACGCGCGGTAGAAACAGCCACAAATTTCTTCGCTACTGCGTTCAGTTCTAGAGAGAAGTTACCTGTTAGAGAGATAGCCACTAGGTAAGCAACGATCAGAGAACCGATAAGGTTACCCAAGCCTACAAGACCCCAACAACGGAAGATACGACCCCAAGTGATGCCCGGACGGTTCGCAAACTTAGCCAGAGGCGCTAGACCAAAAACACCGGTTACTAGGTCATACCCCATCACACTTAGAATTACGAAACCAACGGGGAAAACAAGTGCTCCTACAAGACCGATACCCGTTTGTACAATCGCGGTAATAGCAACCACCACCGCAAGCGAAAGAATAACGCCAGCCATCGTACCGCGAAGCAGAAGGTCTCGCGTGCTTGTATTGGTTTTCGCTTCACCAACATTGATCATGGTTTGCACGAATTCTGCAGGCTTAAAATCAGTAGACATGAATGTGTCCTTATCCAAAAGTGAAAGTTAAAAATTAAAGATTGAATAGAGAAAGGCTTGCCGCTGAGTAACACCTAGCTTCCCTGTCCCCGCAGATGAACCACGGAAAGCCTTTACCTATTAAATCTAGATTTCGGTTCATTCCCTCCCCCTTAGAGGAGGGAATGGAAACCTAGCTTATGCAGAAACTTCTACTTCGCCGTTGGTTACGCGCGTTTTGTACGCTTTCACGCTAAAACGCTCGTCTTCCATGCACGCACCTGTTGTCAGGTTAAAGCGCTGCTTCTTAAGTGGGCTTGCCACCCAAAGCTCGCCTTGGTGCTCACAAATCAAACCGCGAGAAAGCACGTTTGATTGGAAGAACGGGTCAGTGTTGCTGATCGCCAGCACTTCTTCTGCTTGTGTTGGGCGGAATACCGCAACTTGCTGACCATCAACCAGTGCACAAACACCCGTGCCCGGTACGATGTCGCTGATTTGGCAAATCTTTTCAAATGACATAATCAACCTTCCCTTATGCTTCAGTGATCGCTACGTGTAGGATGTCGCCTTTCGCTTCAGGGTGTTTTTCCGTGAAGGTTGCTGGGCGGTGCTGTTCGCGCTCTTGTACAAACACAACGTTGTCATCGCGCTTGTCAGAGTTGATGAAGTGCGCGAAACGAGTCAGTTGTGATTCGTCGTTGATGGTCGCAGTCCACTCACACTCGTACTCGTCTACAAGCTTCGCTACGTCTGCTTCTAGTTGAGCGTTGATGCCAAGCTTGTCGTTAACAATCACTTCGCGTAGGTAGTCAACGCCACCTTCCATGTTTTCCATCCAAACTGATGTGCGTTGTAGTGGCGCAGCAGTACGAATGTAGAACATCATGAAGCGGTCGATGTACTTGATTAGCGTTTCTTTATCTAGATCGCTTGCTAGTAGGTCTGCGTGACGAGGTTTCATACCGCCGTTACCACATACGTACATGTTCCAACCTGCGTCAGTCGCGATAATGCCAAGGTCTTTACCTTGTGCTTCCGCACACTCACGAGTACAGCCAGAAACACCGAACTTCATCTTATGAGGTGTACGAATGCCTTTGTAACGGTTCTCGATGTAAGAACCTAGACCAACAGAGTCTTGAACACCGTAACGACACCAAGTAGAGCCCACACATGTCTTCGCCATACGAAGTGCTTTTGCGTACGCTTGACCTGTTTCGAAGCCAGCATCGATAAGCTTGCGCCAGATCTCTGGAAGATCGTCTTTTTGAGCACCGAACAGACCAATACGTTGAGCACCGGTTACTTTGGTGTATAGGTTGTATTCTGCAGCAACGTTCGCTAGCGCACCCAATGCTTGAGGTGTTACTTCACCACCCGCCATACGTGGGATAACAGAGTAAGTACCGTCTTTTTGGATGTTACCTAGGAAGTTATCGTTCGTGTCGTGCAACTTAACCAGTTGTGGCTTAAGGATGTGCTCACCCCAGCAAGAAGCCAAGATAGAACCTGCCAGTGGCTTACAAACTTCACAGCCGTAACCTTTACCGTATTTCTCTAGAAGCTCATCAAACGTTTTGATCTCTTCGATACGGATTAGGTGGAACAACTCTTGGCGCGAGTATGCAAAGTGCTCACACACGTCGTTCTTCACTTCGATACCAGATTTAGCAAGCTCTGCGTTTAGGACAGAAGTGACCAGAGGAATACAACCACCACAGCCAGTACCTGCGCCAGTCACTGCTTTGATGTCGCCCAATGTGTGGTGACCATCAGCAACCGCTTGTGCGATCTTGCCTTTTGTCACGTCGAAACATGAACAAATCACTGCGCTTTCTGGTAGAGCGTCTGCACCTAGTGCTGGTTTCTCAGCGCCTGCGTGTGCAGGAAGGATCAACGCATCTGGGTGTTCTGGTAGGTCGATTTCGTTCAACATAAGTTGAAGCAGGTCGCCGTAGTCAGACGTATCGCCAACCATAACCGCGCCAAGCAGTTTCTTGTTGTCTTCAGAAACGATAAGACGTTTGTAAACTTCTTGCTCTTCGTTTTGGTAAACGTAACTCTTACAGCCTTCAGTACGACCGTTCGCGTCACCAATTGAACCTACTTTCACGCCCAACAGTTTCAGCTTCGCAGACATGTCAGCGCCTTCGAATTTGCTTTCTGTGTTACCTAATAGGTGATCAACAGCAACTGTCGCCATCTTGTAGCCAGGAGCAACAAGGCCGTAGAACATTCCGTTCCAAGACGCACACTCACCAATCGCGTAGATGTTCTCATCAGAAGTTTGACAATGGTCGTTGATAGCAACACCGCCACGAGGTGCCACTTCTAGCTCCATTTGGCGTGCTAGTTTGTCTTGTGGACGAATACCTGCAGAGAATACGATGAAGTCTGTTTCTAACTCTGAACCGTCAGCAAAACGCATAACGTTGCGTGCGTTTGTGCCTTCTGCCGCAATCTCAAGCGTGTTTTTGCTGGTGTGAACGTTCACACCCATACGCTCGATCTTTTGACGAAGTTGGTTACCACCAGCAAGGTCAAGTTGCTCAGCCATTAGCTTTGGTGCGAACTCAACAACATGCGTTTCTACACCCAGAGCTTTCAATGCGCCCGCAGCTTCAAGACCTAGCAGACCACCACCGACAACAACGCCTGATTTGCTCTTCTTCGCACACGCTTCGATCGCTTTAAGATCTTCGATAGTACGGTAAACAAAACAGTCTTTGCTTTCGTGACCTTTGATAGGTGGAACAAATGGGAATGAGCCAGTAGCAAGAATCAGCTTGTCGTATTGAACTTCGCGACCAGTGCTTGAGTAAACAATGCGGTTTTCACGGTTGATGTTAATCGCGCGTTCGCCGATCAGCATGTTAATACCGTGTTTCTCGTAGAAGCCTTCTTTTACTAAAGAAAGTTCATCTGCAGTATGGTGAGAAAAGTAAGAGGAAAGGTGCACACGGTCGTATGCGACACGAGGTTCTTCACAGAAAACCGTAATGTCTATATTAGACATATCAGCTTTCTCGACTAAGTCTTCAATATAACGGTGCCCTACCATACCGTTACCGATGACTACTAGCTTCAACTTGCTCATTATAATTCCTAAGGGTTAGGTTCTTATCACTGAGCTCATTGTTAATTGTGAAAGAAAATTAATACATGATGTAAATCAATTACAATTTCAAACTACCCTAAAGGGGTAGATGAACGTATTTATCTGACTATTGCGAAATAAAAAGTAATTTATTAACGGATATTGGTAGTTTTAACAAACTGAGATAACCGAAGCCATGCTAGCAACGGACTATACCGTTTTGCTTTATGAAGTAAGACTGACCATCGAAACCGAGCACACCTACGATAAATCCTGTTTTGCTTCTAAACGACGCACTCACTTGACTTCACCGTTTCAAGGTGATCAGAGAACAATATCTGAAGTGATTGAAAGATTTAGAAAAATCAAGCTTCACAACAAAAATTTTTTACTAGCTAAGTCGCACTATAAAGACTAAAATCGGGTTTAGTTCATATGGAATAGCGTCCATATGATTGATACCGTAATTGACATATAGAGTGCCGTCCCATTTTTGTGAGGCGGCCTTTTATTTGGGAGTCATAAAATGTCAGAAAACAATTCTATCTACATCTCAAGCTTAGATATGAACCGAATCACGGCTTTGTTGGATAAAATGCCAAACATCGCAGCGGAGCTTGTGGAATTAGAAGCAGAGCTCGACCGAGCAACAGTTCTTGAGCCAGAACAAATGCCAGATAACGTGGTCACGATGAACTCGACTGTAGAGTTTAAATTTTCAGGTGAAGATAGAACCATGACAAAGACACTGGTTTACCCTTCTGAACTGAAAAGCAGTGATGATATCTCTATTTTTGCACCCGTAGGCAGCGCACTGATCGGTTTGTCTGTCGGCCAAAAACTTGACTGGCCAATGCCAAATAATCAAGTGAAGACAATTGAAATTGTCGATATCACATACCAACCTGAGCGTTGTGGTGCACTAAACCGCTAACCCTCAGTAGTCCCGGTGCAAAGGCCTCCATTTAAGACTTTGCACCAGGAGAGCCCCTCGCTTACCCCCTATTTCCTTCTTTGTTTTCCAAGCATTTACTTTACTGCTCTTAAGTAACATCACCGATTCTTTATTATTTACCGCATATTCAATATTTATATCTCCAAGCTCAATCATAGAAATTGCAAAGTATTTTTCGTATATTGTCGCTCCGAAAACGACGTAAATTATGCGCAAAATGGAAGAATATCTAACTCGAATTGCCTGCTTAGAAAAAGAAAATGAAGAGCTGAAGCGGAAGAATGCGCGACTACAAGAAAAGTTGAATGCTGCACTCGACAGTAATGGACTGTGTTTGTGGGAGCAGCATATTCCTTCAGGTACTTTGACGATATTCAATATGCAGTGGGGAAAAATGCTAGGTTATCAGCCCCATGAGTTAACCGCGACGGTTGAAACGTGGAAAAACAATCTCCACCCTGAAGATTATGATCTTGCGGTGGGTGCATTTGAAGATCACCTAGCAGGCAAGACCGACCTTTATGAGGTAGTGCATCGCATGATTCATAAAGACGGCAGTGATAACTGGGTCTACGATCGAGGGCGCATCGTCGAGTATGGTTCTGATGGCGAACCACTACGGATGATGGGTACTCATATCGATATTACAAAAGAAAAGCGTTATGAGCAGCAACTGGCCAAGTTGGCTTCGAGTGATCCATTGACTGGATTGTTAAATAGAAAAGCAATTGAGGAAAACTTTAATCATCAACCTCAAACCGAACCGTCTCAGCAGTCTGCTTTAGTGTTTGTTGATATAGATAATTTTAAAGCAGTTAACGACCTGCTAGGCCATCATACTGGCGACACCCTCCTCATCAATATCGCCAATAGCTTAACAGAGCTTGCGTCAAGCAAGTCTCAAGTTGGACGCATAGGAGGCGATGAATTTGTTATCTTAAACTGGCATTCAAGTCGAGAGGAAATATCCCAACTTTGCAATCAACTCTTAGATTCAATCATTCCAGCGATAAATCAAGACTTACATAAAGTAACGATAGGAATGAGTATCGGTGTTTGTCTCTTTAACAAAGGAAAGCAACCGTTTAATGAAGTGTATCAAAAAGCCGATCACGCAATGTATGAGATAAAGAAAAATGGCAAAAATGGAGTACAATTTTTCAACTTAAAAAGTTGATATCTCTCGATAAATCATCATGTTATGAAATCAGTCATTTGCTACAACTTGAACTAACTAAAGATAAATTCTTTATATCTAAGCCAGTTACCGAAATTACCCCTAGGTACTCATAAATTTGGCACGATACAAATAAATCCCCTCCTCTCCTAGCATCAACCCAATAAGCAACTACACTCATTTAACTGATAGATTAATTACTACTATTATGAAGGGAGTTGTTTTTGATGGATACAAAACAGATTTCTACAGCTATCATAATTTTAGTTCTTTCTGCATTAGTAGTTGCTTATTTAAAGTTAACAACGGTATCAAATGCTATCCACAAACCTACAACAATCGGTATATCTAAGACGCCTCTGTCAGCCCCTTTTATCATTGCAGAGCACATAGGTGCGTTTGAAGAAAACGATTTAAACGTCGAACTTATCATGTGCTTTGGAGGGGTCGAATGTTCAAACCTACTTCTAGAAAACCATGTTAATTACGCCACTTTTTCTGAAAGCGTACTGATGTTTAAAAGCTTTGAATACAAAGATTTAGCATTAATCACTTCTTTTGCATCTTCTACGAATGATATTAAGCTGCTAACTAAAAAGCGGTCTGGCATAGAAAGTATAGATAAATTACCAGGAAAAAAGGTTGGTGTAATAAAAAAGAGCGCTAGCGAATATTACTTAGACTTGTTGCTACAGGTAAATGACATTGATTTAGAAAAAGTAGAAAAAATATCATCAACAACGCAGGTTATTATAAATCATTTAATGCAAGGAAACGTCGATGCAATATCTACTTGGGAGCCATACGGATTTATGGCCAAGAATAGAATAAATGAAGAAGTAAAGAACATAGGAATTATTGGCGTGTATAAACTTTACTTTTTGCTTGTATCAAAAGAAATACACATTGAAAAATCAGATCAAGAAGTAATGAAAATAATAAAGTCACTTCATCACTCAATTAACTGGATGGATAAAAACCCTCATTTAACAATGAAAATACTATCACAAAAACTTAACACAACAGTTGAAGAAATATCTTGGAGTTGGGATGATTATAACTTTCGATTAAATTTAACGAATTCTTTATTATTTACATTACAATCAGAAGCTAATTGGGCATTAAAACAAAGCTATGTAGAAGGACAGATTCCAAATTACAGAAAAATATTTAAAGAAAGCTATATCAATTCATATTTTGATGGTCTAGATTAAAATGCATCGTTCGTTAAACCACTATTTAGCATCACTATTCAGTCTAAGCGTAATACTATGTATCAGCGTTATAGTATACATAAGCTTCATAAAAATAGAAGATTATAAAGCCAAGAAACAATTAAACCAAATAATGGACATACAAATATCATTAGAGTCATTAAGTAGTTATCTTTGGGCTTACACTCAAAATAGGGGAAAAAACAATTTCACACAATTCATGATTTCTCATAACAAATTAAACGAATTATTATCTCAAAATGAAGATGTTTTATACCTTACTAAAGACCTAAAAAAAATGAATCTCGAACTGTATTTTTTAGTTCAATATGAAAATAATCATTTACTAGAAAAAGATCGCCATAATGATTCAGTTGTAAATGATAATAAATCAAATCCTGCCATACAATCCAGAATAAATATTGTATCCCAGGATATGAATAATGAAATAATATATATTTATAAAAAAACACTTAATAATAAGTCTACAAAACTACAAAATTTAAATTATTACACTCAAGCAGGTATTATTTTTATCTCTCTGGTTGTTATGCTATTGTGTTTTTATATAAAAATAAAGTTCAAGAGAAGCTTTCAAAGGTTTATAAATGGAATAAAACAATTAAGCAGGTCAAATTTTGACTATAAAATCCCTTCAGAAAATCAATTCACGGAATTTGAAAATCTGTCTTGTTACTTCAATAAAATGGCGGCATTGTTAAACCACACAACAATATCAAAATCAAAACTTAAAGAAGAAGTAGAGAATCAAACTTCAGTTCTAAATCGTCAAAAAGAAAGTTTGGTATTTTTGTCTGAGCACGACTCCTTAACTAATATCTACAATCGTCGAGCAATAGAAAAACATTTGATCCAGCTTACGCGTAATTTCAGAGGCAGTGAGAATAGTTTTAGTTTGTTTTTTATAGATTTAAATTTATTTAAGGATATTAACGATAGCCATGGCCATGAGGCAGGTGATGCAGTGTTAAAATCTGTAGCTAGTAGATTATCAAGTATTATCGACGAATCAGACATGGTAGGCCGCTTTGGTGGAGATGAATTTATTATTATTCATCGTTCACACACAACAGGTACGTCTCTGTCTGCATGTGCACTACGTTATATCCAAGAAATAGAAAAAGTAATTCATTTTAAAGGTAAAGAGTTATGCGTCGGAGCTAGCATTGGTATTGCACTCTATCCTGAGCATGGGTCGAATGTACATGAATTATTAACAGCGGCAGACAAGTCTATGTATCAGTCAAAACGTTCTAAAGCTAGCTCGTTCACTATTGTCGACAACAGCAGTTCGCTGTTAAAGAGGCCTATGTTTTAATCTAAAGTAGCTGTGGAAACGTTCTACATGCGAATATTCAACGACATCGACCACTGTGGCCACTTACAGTAATAAAGCCGCTTTTATCACATAGCAAAAGCTAAACGCTCTCCAGGCATTGAAGAAAAATAATCCATTGTGAATGGTTAATCCTCCCCTTTTAAACGTCAACTTTCACCACCATATGATAGTTAAGATTCATTAACAGGCTATAACTATCCTATGTCTTTTCCTCGTTTATCTGTTCTGGATTTGGCACCCGTGTCCGACGGAACAAACTTCACCGAAACGTTCGAACGCTCCGTTGAATTAGCTCAATCAATCGAGTCCTGGGGCTATCATCGGTTTTGGATGGCTGAACACCATAACATGCCCGATATCGCCAGTGCCGCAACCAGTGTATTACTCAGTCATATTGGAGCGCACACGAACTCGATCCGTTTAGGTTCAGGTGGAATCATGTTACCTAACCATGCACCACTAGTAATTGCAGAGCAATTCGGAACGTTAGAGGCATTATACCCTGGTCGCATTGACCTCGGGTTAGGACGCGCACCAGGCACCGACTACCAAACAATGCATGCATTAAGGCGGGAACCAGAGCATATGGATCCTGACTTTGAAGAGCTGTTGGAGGAACTTAATTTCTTTCTTGGTCCCGTATCTCGAAATCAACCAGTCGCGGCTTATCCAGGTAACAACACATCTCTGCCGATTTGGCTTCTGGGGTCGAGTACATACAGTGCACGTTTAGCAGCTAAGAGAGGCTTACCTTTCGCATTCGCTGCACACTTTGCTCCAGATGCAATGTCTCGTGCTCTAAACTTTTATCGAGATGAGTTTGTCCCATCCGAGCATTTAGCTCAACCCTATGTGATGATTTGTGCCAACGTTATCGTAGCGGATACTCAGTCACATGCAGATTTTCTCGCGACAACAGAGAAGCAAAAATTCTTAAAAATGATTCGCGGCAATCGCGAAAAACTTCGCGCACCAGTGAAAAGTATGGCACCACTATGGTCAGCACAGGAAAAGCTTCACGTTGAAACTCAATTACGTGAATCTATCCATGGTGATCAAACATATGTAAGACAGAAAATTGAGAAACTTTTGGAACGCACTGGGGCGGATGAAATTATGGTAAACACGATGGTGTTTGAACAATCTGAGAAGTTGAGATCCTACAGGTTACTATCGGAACTCATGGACAAGTAAAAGAATGGAGGCGCCTCCCGGAGTCGAACCGAGGTCCACGGATTTGCAATCCGCTGCATAGCCACTCTGCCAAGGCGCCTTTCTGATTTTGTATCTCTGTCACCAAAGATTTTGATGGTGCCCCGGGCCGGACTTGAACCGGCACAGCGCGAACGCCGAGGGATTTTAAATCCCTTGTGTCTACCAATTCCACCACCAGGGCAACGCAATCATGCGATGGGTTAGACACCATCTGTCTCAGCGGCCTTTGCCGTGAGAACGAGGCGTACTTTAACGGATTAATTTATCTGGTCAACAAAAAATTAGTCTTTTTTATTCAAATGGTTAAAAAGCCAACTCAAACGAACAAAGGGCGATCATTTTGCTTATTTGATCATCAATACGCTTTGCTTTCGTGCCTTTTAACCTTCTCATTTTATATCAATGAAGAGCCAACAAATCGCGCAAGTTAACAGTATGGGTATAAACTTAACGTGTATTTCAGAGAACAAAATAGCGCTCATCATGTTTCGAAAACCATCATTTCACTTACCCTTACATGCCGACTCCGAACTCGACTTCGTAGTGCCCCACTTCTTCCTTACTGAATTTGATTATGCACGCTCTCTGGAGCAGGGAGTCATCGACGACTTGGATCCTGAATATACACACCAATATCGCGTCACACTGAGGCGCATACGCTCACTATGCTCACTACTTCGCGAACTGATCCCTCCTTTTGAACAGCGTATTTTGAAACCTCATTTAAGAATAATGATGAAGAAAACAAATAAGCTGCGTGATTTGGACGTATTTATCTTGGACAAAAACCAATACATTGAAATGCTCCCAAATCACAAATCGTCTCTTGAGCAACTTTTTTGCTTTATAGAATCTGAACGTGCTTACGAACAAGCAAAAGTTACGCGTTGGCTAGCTACACAAGAATACACAACGCACTGCACTTTGATCAGGAATAGTATGTTGCGAAGTACGCAACACGAACCAGTGGATAGCAACGTACCTGCGTTACTTTTCGCAAGCCAAAAAATCTCCGTTCAATTTAAAAAGTTGATAAAGCACGACGCAAAATCTCGGACAAAAGTCGTGACAGCGTGATTCATTCGATGCGGATAAAGTGCAAAGCGCTTCGTTATTTGTTAGAAGGATTTTCCACGCTCTATCCTTCCCAACAGCACAAAAACAACGTGAAACAACTCAAACTATTGCAAGACAAGCTCGGTGACTTTAACGACACTTCAAGTCAAATTGAATTTTTCGCACAACTCAAAGAAACAGCAAATCTCAATAAACAAGATCGTAAGGCTTTGAAAAAGCTAATTAACGTGCTTAGCGAACATCATGAACTCTCTCGCCAAACCATCTTGACGCATTTAAGCCAGTTTGAGTCTTTCATTCGCGATTCCAATACACAAAATCTCTACCGACCCTAAATCAAGGTTCACGTATTCTTAATATTCATTAATTACAGTCAATCGTTGGGCTCCACTAAGAAAGATAACGTGAAACCATTAAAACGATACCAATACGAGCGCTATGCGGTGCTTTGTAATCTCGCCTACCCTCGCGTCTTCAGACAAACTCAATATGGATTCGATCCTAATGGGCAACGAGTCATTAGAAATGAACACGGTAAGATTATGATTCGCGTGCTCTGGAGTAAAAAACAGAGTGAAGTGGTCGTAGTGATTAAAGGCTCACACAGTATCAGTGATTGGTTGTTGAACTTCGCGATGTGGACGAGAAGTTGTCGAAGGTTGGGACTAAACTATCGCATTCACGCGGGTTTCTATCATCTGTTGTTCCAAGAAAGTTTACCGAGCCGGAATGAAGATCGGTTAGGGTTGACCGTGATCGAACGCCTCGAAGGTATCGTTGTACCACTTATTCTCAGGGGAAAAAGAATCACTATTACTGGCCACTCTTCAGGTGGCGCGATTGGCAGTGTTTTTGCTGACTATATTGAGAAAAAATACCCCAAAAGCATTAAACGCGTGGTCACTTTCGGACAGCCCGCTGTCGGAGATTGGACGTTTAAGAAACGCTACCGTTTGGGGCACAAAACATACAGGATTTGTTGCGACATCGACATCGTGACCTTTATGCCGCCCGTACCTTTTTTGTATTGGCATGTAGGCAAAATGCTATGGTTATATAACGGGAGAATATACGAGAACACCCCAACGCTCATACGGCTTGGGCGCTCCTTATTTAGTTGGTTAATGCGACCGTTCTCTTATCACTTTATGAGTAAATACATTCGCGACAAAGACTTTTTTGATGAACGCTGAGTTAAACATCCGAAAGGTATGACGTACAGACACCAAAAAGCCGGACTTCGCCGGCTTTACGATTAAGTGGTGATCTACAGAGAGGCGATTTCTTTTTCAAGTTGATATTTGTTATCTGTGACAATTCGCTCTAACACTTCAACACGTCGCTTCAAGTCACCAATTTGCTTGTTAAGGTTATCTTGTTCTTCTCGGCTCATCATATTACGTTCAGATATCTCCAACGCTCTTACTTCTTTACGATGGTTCAAGATTAACTTTATTATCCCTCCCCCAAATATGGCACCGAACACAATAGCCACAACCAATACATCAGCAATAGATTCCATTCTTCATCTTCCTCTAGATTATGCTCAAATATAAGTTACTCATTTGTAGAGTGAATATCAAATAACACATTGATTCATTGAAGAGTTTTATCAAGAATTGCCTACTCTGTATCAAAATCACAGGAATGGATTATTCAACGCCAACCCAAACCGAGACAGATCCGCCGTTTACTGGGAACTCAGCCCAACCATTCGCATCAGTCCAAACTTCTTCAGTTCGGATACCCAACTTGTCTACGTAGCGAGCACTTGGTTTACCCGTATACATCCACTTCGAGCCGCCAGGTCCATCACTCATGATCACGGCCATTGAATGTGGATGCTCTGCATCACCTTCTCGAGTCCAACCAATTACGTCCCAGTGGTCGAGATAAGAATGTTGTTTGCCATACGCATAATCTTTACGCAGTGTTACTAGCTCTTCAATGTAAGGCACTTTGACCATATTGATGTCATGCCCTTTATCACTGTACTGGGCGCCGTAGTAATCTGCATAAAACACGGATGGATAACCTTCTTCACGCAATAAGATAAACGCGTAAGCGAGCGGCTTGAACCACCAATCAACGGTTGATTCCAACGCCTGCAAAGGCTGAGTGTCATGGTTTTCTACTAAGGTAACCGCTTTGACTGGATTGTCCTTCATCAGCGTACCATCCATGATTTGACGCATATCGTAGCTACCACCCGATTTAGACGCATTATAAAAGTTCATATGTAACGGTGCATCAAACAAAGACATGCTGCCAGAGGTTTTGGTGATAAAGTTATGCAGCTGATTCACATCGTAGTTCCAGTACTCTCCGACCGTGAATAGTTCTTTCCCTGTTTTCCAACGTAGGTGATCAATCCATTCTTGCAGGTATTGATATTTGATGTGCTTCACCGCGTCCATTCTAAACCCATCAACACCAGTCATGTTGATATACCACTCACCCCAGTCTTTAAGTTCTTTCTTAACTTCAGGGTGATCCATGTCTAGATCAGCGTACATAAGGTAATCGTAGTTGCCTTTTTCCGAGCTCACTTCCCAATCCCATGCCTTACCCTCACCTTTGAATTTGAAGATAGCTTTTTCTTCGCCAGCATCGTCCCAGTCCACGCCATCAAAGTGGTACCACGTCCAATGAAAGTTTGAGTACTTATCGTTGCGCCCAGGGAAATCAAACTCTACCCACGCTTCAATCCATTTATCACCAAGTTCAATATTTCGGTTGTTCCAATCGACTCGCTTGGTGTCGACCCAGGATTTACCATCCGCACCGCCGCGATGGTTGAACACCACATCGCCATAAATCTGGATATTGTTTTTATGGGCAGTATTGATGGCGCTTAGGTACTGATCTTTGGTGCCATACTTGGTGCGCACCGAACCTTTTTGATCAAACTCTCCCAAATCATACATATCATAAACGCCATAACCGACGTCGTTGCTACCACCAGCACCTTTATAGGCGGGCGGTAACCATAACGCAGTAAAGCCGTTGTCAGATAGTGCCGAAGCGTTGTTTTCAACTTGTGTCCAGAGTGCACCGTCATTTGGCACATACCAATGGAAATACTGCATCATGGTGCCATTTTGTGCCGCCATTACAGGCGAACTGAGCAGCAAAGTTAAGGGTAAAAGTGTAGGTTTAAGGTTGAATGTTTTCATTATTTTTCTCTCACGTTAAGGACTAGAATCCTCCTTTCTGCATATACGCACCAAGCGATACTAACTATGACGCTAGCTAGGTTGCTGCCTGTAATACAAAAAGTTCGGATTACAATCGAAGAGAAACTATCACCAATCACACTATACAATTATTGAGTTGTCTAACATTTATAAAATCAATGATTAGCACGTTAAAAATATTGAATGGTGATCAAAACATGGGAGACTTTAGGAAAGCGCAAAGGCAGACTAAAAACGAAAAAAGCCAGTTATTTAAGACTGGCTTTCGAAATAGTGGAGGCGCCTCCCGGAGTCGAACCGAGGTCCACGGATTTGCAATCCGCTGCATAGCCACTCTGCCAAGGCGCCTTTCTGATTTTGTATCTCTGTCACCAAAGATTTTGATGGTGCCCCGGGCCGGACTTGAACCGGCACAGCGCGAACGCCGAGGGATTTTAAATCCCTTGTGTCTACCAATTCCACCACCAGGGCAACGCAATCATGCGATGGGTTAGACACCATCTGTCTCAGCGGCCTTTGCCGTGAGAACGAGGCGTACTTTAACGGATTAATTTATCTGGTCAACAAAAAATATTCTATTTATCAACTGACTGGAGATAAATCCACCTATTTGTATAAATTAATACCAGAAATGTCGATTCCTATCCCCTTTTTGTACTAGCAATTCGTTGCCTGAAAACATATCGTAAACGCATACTTCTGCTAGTTTATAAATCAGACATTTACAATAAGTAAAATATTCTTTATTCGCTAACTTTTAACCTCAATAAATACAACTCATTTTATATCAACCTATTGCAAACAAATGGGCTCATTTCTTTTAACTAAACTCATACTATTTCTCCTACTCTCCATTAATAATCAACTTTTTTTACTACTATGCCAAAGTCTGTGCTTTCTATAGTTTGAATTGTTAAACAACGAATGCAATTGAACAGATAGGGGCGAGTAAATGACTAAAATATTTTTTACTCTTCGTAGATTCGTGATAACGCTAACGGTTATGAGCCTATCGATCCCTTTCTATGTCCGTGCGAACACCTTGACCATGGGGTTAGCAGGTCAAATTAAAGATCGTTGTGAGATTACTTTTTTATCAGGCAATGTGATGACCTTTTCTGAGCAGAAGACGCAATCATTGCCCTTCTCACTATATTGCAATCGCCCTTTGGGGATCACCATCAATTCTCAATATGGTGGCCTTAAATATGAACATCAGGGCGTTGAATTAATTGAAAATTACGAATTATCGTTGCAAGTCGATGAGCTTCGATTAAATGAAAGTCGACTTAGTAGACAATTGCTTTCGCCCGCAATGATAGACAGCTCTGGTGTTATTCCTTTTACTCAACGAGGAGTACTTAGGGTAACGCTCGAAAATAACTTGCTTTATGCGGGTTATTATCATGACGTTATTGAAATTGAAGTATACCCTTCAATTCATAGCGTAACAAAGTAGGAACTCTGCAAATAACTGCAGAGCAATATACGCTCAGCCGTAATTGAGCCAACAATCAAAAGTGAAAGGAATTTCTTATGAAAAAGCTAACACTCTGTGCAGCTGCTGTAACCGCTATTTTTGGTGCTAACGCTTACGCCGCTCCAGGTGACGTTCAGTTAGTTGGTTATGTATCACCTGTTTGTGAAGTGACTGGCCTTGCCACACAGTTAATTGACTTTGGTAACGTCTCAACAATTCAAAGCGTTAGTGTAGGTGGTCTGGAATTGAAATGTAATGATGCAGATGGTGCGACCGTTACCATGACCAGTGCGGAAGGTGGTTTGGAGTCGGATGATAATGAAGACTTTGCTCTAAAATATGACGCAACATTTAACCCTGCTGGCGGTTTAGCATCCTTTACATTGAACGCACCGGGTGGCCCTGGTCTAAACGATGTTTCAGCTTCTCAATCTTATGGTGGTTCAGGCAATTTGGCTACTGGTGTAGGTGCATCAATTGACATTGTTACTACCGAGACATCTCCTTGGGCTGGTGGCTACTCTGACACATTAACTGTGAATATCACCTCAAACTAAACGTACAGAATGAGGGGGCGTATTTCGCCTCCTCCTTTATTGTCATGTAAGATTTTTTTGATGGAGCTCACTGCTATGATTCGTTGGTTCACATTTTTCTTTTTGTCGTTTACGTGTATGTTCGCACATGCTTTTAAAGTAGAACCGATGTCTGCCGAGATGGCACCATTAGGGAAACGTGCTCAAATGACGATGCGGGTGGAGAATACCTCTACTGTGCCATTGACGGTAGAACTACAACCCTATTTCATGACCATGGATGAATATGGTAACGAGACCATTGTGCCTGCGGATGAAGAATTATTGGTCATACCCGTCACTGCCATTATAGAACCAGGCCGGGCACAATCAGTTATGATTCGTTACTTAGGCGATCCATCCATCACTGAATCTAAAGCGTATCGGGTTGCGGTTAAACAAGTTAAAGTGGAACGAGCCAGCAGCAATCAAGGCCAAGTGAGTTTACTTCTTCGATTCAACACGCTCATCAATGTTCGTCCGCAAAACACCTCGCCCCAGTTTTCCGTCACAAGTATAAAACAAAACGACAAAGACAATTGGGTTCTAGATGTGCTGAATAGCGGCAACAGTTACGGACGATTAACCAACACGACGTGGAAAGTATCCGATGGCACTCAATCTACTTATTTAAAAGGAAATGAAATTTCACAACGTATCTCAGGGACGTTAGTATTGCCCCACTCCAAACGTTCTTTTGAAATGTTGCCACTCGAGAACTTCAACATTCGTACACTATCAATTGATATTGAACAGGAGGAGTAACGATGCAATGGCGTTTATTAGCCGGAGTGATAGTGTGCTTTATATATACTCAAGCGTTTGGAATTACACTCTCCCCCACGGTCATTGAGCTAAATACGGATCATCAACTAACTTCGCAGTTGGTAGTTTCCAACAACTCAACCAAAACGCTCGCACTTGAAGCCAACGTTCGACGTTTGACATTTGCGCCTAATGGTACGTTTGAAACGTCTACGTCTAGCTCACCAAATGAAGACATTTTGGTGTTTCCGCCCGCAGCAATGCTCGCGCCCGGAAAGCGTCAAACATTTAGAATACAATGGCTAAGTAAAGTGCCTCTCGAAATGTCGCAAAGTTACTTTATCCGCTTTAGCACCGCCGATATAAATCGAAGCAGTACTCAAGTTGAAAAGGTGAATGGTTTGTCTACTGGGATTAATCTACAGATCCACTACAATGCACTGTTACACGTTCACTCGTCTTCTCTTCAACCGGACATAAAGTTACATATTGGTGAACATGGTAGTTTAACGCTCACTAACACCGGGAATCGATTTACCTTCACTTCATTACTCAGGTTCGACAACCTTCCTGATGATATTAATCAGACCGTGCATAAGGCGCTGGGTGAGCAGTTTGTTCCGCCTCATTCTACTATTACTGTACATTCTTCTTCGATTCAATTACCCGTTGGCATATATCATGGTTATGAAAACTGACATTTTTAAGATCATGCGCACGTTGGTTACGCCCACTTTCATGTGCTGCTTGGTTCTATTCATAATAAATTCTGCTGCCCACAGCCAAGAAATGGTGCTTAATCCAACTGGCCGAGATATTAAACTCACCTCTTTACTAAGGGTCAGTGATACTATATTAGGTGAAGCAGACATCACCATTACGGCAGACAACCAAATTTTATTACCCAAAGAGGACACCCTGTCTCTCCTAACGTCAGTTGTGACACAAGAGGTAATAAATGCGCTTAAAGAATCCAGTGGTGATGACATATTGTCTCAACAGCACTTCGCACAAACAGGGGTAAGTTTAACCTTTGATTTTGCTTCATTAGAATGTGTCTTGACAATCCCACCACAGTCCAGCCTGACACAGAATTTATCTATGAGCGAAGCGGGAAATTTATATAATTATGCGAAGCCAAGCCTTTTGAGTGGCTATGTGAATGTGTCGCTTTCCGCCAATGAAAGTCAATTTGTCGACGAAGACTCTGCTCGAGAAAGCCTATATCGCAGTCGATTCGACTCAGCATTCAATCTAAGCATGCTTAATTTTGAATATGAATCCTTTATAGAAAATGGTTCTCTAACCGGTTCAAGCTACATTAGAGAAGGCACACGCCTTAATATCGATTACCCCCAACAAGGTACTCGAGTAGTAATAGGCGATATGTACAACAGTGGTCAAGCTTTTCAAGATGGAACAGACATTTTGGGAGTTGGCGTGACGCGTGACTTCACTCTTATACCCACCAAAAATGTACGCCCTCGTGCAAGTCAATCATTCACACTCCAGCGCACGTCTAATGTCGATGTGTATATCGATGGCATCCCTGTACAAAGATTAACCCTTGGTGCGGGCAGTTATAATCTCAGTGATATTCCACTAGCACAAGGAAACAATGATATTGAGCTCGTTATTACTGATCGTTCAGGAAATGAAGAACGCATTGAATTTTCGATTGCGACCGGTAATGATTTATTAAACAGTGGCGAATTCGAATACAGTATCATGTATGGCGTTCCATCAGAAATCCAAAATAAACAATTAGAATACCTCACGGATGAACGTATTTTTCACGGTTATCTCGATGTTGGTGTCTCACCTTGGTTAACCTTAGGAGTTAATTCTCAAGTGCGTGAAAACCTATACCAATATGGTGCTAGCGCACTTTTCGCTTCTAAACTAGGCATTACTGAATTAAACGCTTCACACAGTGATCATCCGATTTATGGTCGCGGTGACGCTTATAAAGTAGCATTCGATGCCGAATTTTCTAAATCAAACTCACTAGAGCCACAGTTAAGCCTCAGTTATGAATATTTAAGCAATAGCTTCAGTGGAATATCGGCATATGAAGCATCAAGCAGTGATATTAATTTAACGACTCATTATGCTAGTGCTTTTGGATCCATCTATCTTTCACGTTCATTACGCGCGGCTGTTACTCTAAATTATCGAGCTGGCGTTGATAAAAAAAACGACTATTGGATTGTAAGCCCCAGCCTATCTGCAAGATTATTCGATACACCCGCCACGTGGAGCGCTCGTGTTAATTATAAGAATAACGAGAGGGGGAGCGATGACATTAGCACGACTCTCACCTTAAGTTGGCCACTCAGCAAACAAACACGTGTCGTTGGTCGTTATTCAACAGAACTCAATGAAAGTGCCTTAGATTATAGTTATCAAAATAATATTGGAAGCACTGGCGGCGTTTCTGCATTTGCCAGTGCCATTAATAACAAAGAGACTGACGCGGATGTTAATCTTGGGGTTAACTATACGGCAAACCGCTATGAATTAAGCGCGAGTCACACCTCTCGCCTTGAGAGCATCAGTGATAATACGAGAAATCATAGCACCGATCTTAAGCTTAGTAGTGCGGTGGCATTTGCAGGGTCATCAGTGACAATAGGAAGACCCGTTAGAGAAGCGTTTGCCATCATTAATAAACATGAAAGCCTTGCAGAGAACGACATTGCCATCGACCCTACCCGAGACGGTAAGCAAGCACGCGTCTATCTCTATGAAGACTCTTCTGCGTTGGTTCCTGACCTTGTGGCCTATAGCAGCCAAGTGATCGGATACGACGTGGAAAACTTACCACCCGGTTACGATCTCGGAGAAGGCGCTTTTTGGGTTAAACCTGGCTATAAAAAAGGATTCCAACTGCAAATTGGTTCTGATGCGGTATTAACCGTCATTGGTAAACTGTTCGATCGTCAAAGTAACAGCCCTATTTCACTTGTTGCGGGCTTTGCGCAGTACCTTGGTAAAACACAGCAACAACCAATTGAATTCTTTACAAACCGTAGTGGTGTTTTTGCGATTTCTGGATTAAAACCGGGGCAATACAAACTCGTTCTTGACACTAAAGAACAAGAGTCAGTAGTTATTAATCTTAGTGAACGAAGTGACACCTTGATCAGATTAGGAGAGTTATATGTCGATTAAACAACTAAAGCGGAGCGCGTTGTTCTTGCTACCATTGGCTAATATACCTTCTGTTTGGGCTTGTGAAGCTAACTCTCTGTCTATCCAACCAGTATCAACACAAGCAAAATACGATGTCTTCAATAACAGCAGTTTTGCAACAACCAATACCTATCGTGTGAGTGCAAATATTATTGGTGAGGGCTGCAAACTGAACTTAGTTTTACAGCTTGACGATACAAGTAAATCATTGAAAAGTAGCCGTCAAGATTCGCTCTTTTTCGAGTGGAGTGGGCAATCAGGTAACACAATAGCTAATCAATGGCGCTTTACTTTGACCGAGAACCAACCTGCTGCAACCGTACAAATGCGCTTTCCCGCTAAACAATGGTTAACGTCAGGGATCTATCGAGGCGTATTAGAAGTTGCTACGTCATATGCACAAATAGACGGCAAAATAGAAATAAGTCCTACTTTGCTTCCTGTCACTGTGGATGTACCACCAGCAGCGAAAATTCATTTTTACGGATTATCACAACCACATTATGACCTTGACTTAGGAACGTTACACTCAAACAAAGTAATCAATTCATCGCCTAACCTATGGGTTCAAAGTAACTCTGCCTATGCGGTTGTTTTGGAGTCATCAAATCATGGTGCATTACGCCACGAATCACATGAACCCAAGTGGGATATTCCCTATCAAATTATCTTCGACAACGACTACGTCAATCTTACACAATTTAGTGTACGTATCCCACGTCACGCTGCTACGACTGGTCAACCTATTCCTCTGATCTTTGTTATTGGTAACGCAGAAGAAAAACCTGGAGGTCAATACGAAGACACATTGCAGATATCAATCGAACCTAATTTATCCCAACAGCCATAAAGCGATACATATATCAAAATATGAATACCACATTGGCAAACTTCCGCGTTGTTACCTAGAATTGACTAATCTATAAGTGAGCACAATAAAAAACGGAAATTATAACTATGAGTTATGTAGAACAAGAACATAATTGTAATCGGGCTATAAAGCATATACTTTTGATAGGCGATGACGGGATTAGCAACCAATTTATAATACAAGAAATAAACAAAAGTGGCTATTTTTCTTTTGAAAGAAAATGCTTACAAGAAATTAATAAATCTACTAAGACCATCAGCTCTGATCTCGTTCTTATTAGTTATCTAACCTTAGAAAAGGTTATCGATATCCAAGTAACGTTATCACAGGTATTATCCAATAAATGGATAATTTATGATTTTCCTAAAGAAATTGGAGAAATGATAGTAGCAGAAACACAATTAATGTATCTCATAGATTTGAAAGGGATTATCTACCAGGATGCACCTATAGAGCACTTTACGCGTTGTTTAAAAAGCGTAATTGATGGTGATCTGTGGCTGCCAAGAAAAGTAATGACAGAGATGATAACCGACATTCGTCCTTATGCACTACAGCTGCAAGCGAAACAGACTCATTTAACCAAGAGAGAGATTCAAATATTTAAACTTGTCATCAAAGGCGCATCCAATCGTGAGATATCTGAAGATTTATTTATCGCTGAATGTACCGTTAAAACACATGTTTACAACATATATAAAAAATTAAAAGTAAATAACCGTAAGGAAGCCATTCAAAAGGCAAGCTTTATTTATGATAAAATTTTATTTACCCAGTATCATCACTAACCTTTTCATTGCTTGCAAACTAAATTCACGGTGAAAACATCTAATTCATCTATCAGTTCTTTGATAGTAACTATTCACCCGCGAGCTGGCTTTGTTGCTTAAATCGATGGAACTAAATCAAGAAGCTACGATCTGATCGGCTACACCCATTAATCATCGTAGCCTCATGCCTAAACCTCGTTACAAAACAACTAACTGGACGCAGTACAACAAAGCCTTAATAAACCGTGGTTCTCTGACCTTTTGGATTGATGAGGAAGCGATAGCCGAGTGGAAGCAAAACAAACAAGGCAAGCGCGGCAGACCTCGCCAATTCAGCGACTTAGCCATTACTACTGCACTGATGGTGAAACGCATATTCTCTATGCCGTTGAGAGCACTGCAAGGATTTCTAGACTCGGTATTTAAGCTGGCTAACATCCCGCTAGTTTGTCCCCACTACACCTGTATAAGCCGTCGAGCTAAGGAAGTTGAGGTTTCATTTAAAACTAAAACCAGAGGTGCGATACAACACCTAGCCATTGATGCCACTGGCCTCAAGGTTTATGGCGAAGGCGAATGGAAGGTCAAGAAGCATGGTACTGACGGGAAGCGTAGGGTTTGGCGTAAGCTGCATATCGCAGTAGATACTAGCACCCACGAAATAGTCGCAGCAGAGCTGAGCTTATCTAACGTAACCGATGCCGAAGTACTTCCCAACTTGCTTAAGCAGACACGTCGTAAAATCATTGAGATATCAGGCGATGGTGCTTATGACACAAGGAATTGCCATGATGCCATACGGCTCAAGCGAGCTGTTCCGCTCATTCCGCCACGAGAAGGGGCAGCCTTCTGGGAACGAGGACCTCCTCGCAACTTAGCAGTGGGTTGCCAGAAGCTCTACGGCTCTAACAAGAAATGGAAAAAGCGGTATGGTTATCATAAGCGCTCGCTCTCAGAGACAGCAATGTATCGGGTAAAACAGTTGTTAGGTGGGAAATTAAGCCTGAGGGACTACAACGCTCAAGTTGGTGAGACTTACGCTATGATCAAAGCGCTGAACAAGCTTACAGGGCTAGGTATGCCTGAAACTCAGTATGTTGTTTAAGAACTGAACAACATGGGGCTACCATGTCTTCTCATCGAATTAAGCAACAAAGCCTCGTGTTACTTTTCTGCTACTGACAAGCGCAAGTATCACCACGATGACAGCACCAGCGATAGCCACGTGAATTATTGAGATTTGTTCCATTTACCCAGCCTATTGATTGCTTGTTATTTTGATATAAATACAACATAGCGCATATTCAACAACAGATTTCTAGGCCAGATCACAGACCTCGAACTCACCAAGTGGCCACCAACCCTTTAACATATTATTTTTAAAGGCTTCGTGGCCACTTTACTGTATTTACGTCCCCGCCACCTGACATAAACGCTACGTAAATAACATTACAAATCAACCAGATAGCCCCAAGACCCACTCTATGGGAATCCGTGAGATTCTATTTCCTGTCCTATTTTGGGCTCTGACTACATAATCCTTCCTGACTGAGCAGTTCGCTCACATATTGAAACATTTGATAAGGACTAAACCATGGAAAACAGAATCCCAGCTTCCATCCAAAAAGATATTAAGATTCTGACTAACCTACTGGTTGGTAACGAAAACTCTCTGGTTAACGAGCAAGATGAAACTGTAGAACTGGTCGCATACGGAGACTCTGAATTTGGCGGCCTGATCATGGCCTTTAACAACTCTGAGTCGCTGATCTGTACTAACGGAGAGTATGACCACGAACGTTTCTTAAGACTGACCGATCACTTCAGA
Source organism: Vibrio sp. 1751 (assembly GCF_033339895.1). Classification (NCBI taxonomy): domain Bacteria; kingdom Pseudomonadati; phylum Pseudomonadota; class Gammaproteobacteria; order Vibrionales; family Vibrionaceae; genus Vibrio; species Vibrio sp. 1751. The sequence continues at coordinate 822 of NZ_JAWOVM010000014.1, read as the reverse complement.
ACAGAATCTGAACATCTAGTAGGTAATACCCACATACTGACAACTAAAGTAACCTTCGAGGGTGTAGAACCTGCGGAATTTGAAGCCGTGTACGACTTTGACAATAACAAAGGACTGCCTCTGCAGATGTACCAAGCTTATGAGTACCTTCGCTCCAACCTTTCGCTTCCGTTGGACATTATGCTGGAAATATTTGGTGCGATTACCAGTGCAATCACATTCCACCAAGAGGAGTTATTTCATACCGGACTAGCCGGAACGATGGGCGACCACTTTGATGTCGAAAGAGCTATTGCCCACGATGTAAGACTTCAACACCAAAGCGACTAACACTTAAGTCTGTTTATTCAGACCGCACGAAAAATAAACACATATTAATTAAGCAACTAGCCGTGAAATATCGGTGACGGCCTCTTGCACCCTGAAATCACCGCTTAAGTTATTAAGCGGCCAATACAACACGGAGATTTATTATGAACAATTCAGTACAAGCTATTATTCCGAAGCCACTGACAGCCTATGTTGAGGCATATTTAGGTCTTATCACCGACCCGTTCTACTCGAATGAAGACCTGGGCATTAACCCAAATAAAAACCGAATATCTATCGGGGCAGAAAATATTGGTCCAGGTGCCTTTAGTATTTGTCACAATTCAGATGTTTTCACGAATGATCAGGAAGAAAACGCTCGTCGCATAAATCATTTCATCGACAGTGAGTTTCTCATCTATTTCGAAGTTCCAGAGGCTTTGTTGCGTAATTCAGACGAGAAACCAAACCTCCTAAAGTTGACCGACTTTTATACAATATACTGAGTTTCAG